>NZ_WTKV01000007.1:0-194902 GCF_011378705.1 Pseudoalteromonas sp. SA25
GCTGTCTCTTATACACAAATCCCTGCTAAGAAATTAGCGGGGATTTTTTTGAACTAAATCTCAATGTCATGATCAGATCTTCAAATCTTGTTTGAGGGCACATTATGATTAACGAACATACTCATTGGGCAAAACAACAATTCGGTAAATCGGACTTAGGTGATCCAAGAAGAACAGCGCGTCTGGTAAAGTTAGCATCAACGCTTGCAAATGAACCAGGAAAACCACTTGTGAACATCACTCAATCCCCCGCCGATATGGAAGGTGCCTACCGCTTTATTCGCAACGAGAATATTGACGCAACGGCTATAGCAGAGTCAGGCTTTAAAGCCACGGTTGAACAAGCAAAAAGTCATAACTTATTACTCGCATTAGAAGACACGACCACACTAATTTATAAACATTCCTCCATTCGAGATGATTTGGGTCATGTCGGACGAGGAGCAAAACAACGAGGCTTGTTAGCTCATAGCGTATTACTGTTTGCGCCAGACACAAAGCAAGTTGTGGGATTAATTGAACAGTCTCGCTGGAGTCGTGATATCAACACGATTGGAAAAAGAGAAAAACACGCGACGACTTCTTACGAAGAAAAAGAAAGTTACAAGTGGGAGTCAGCGTCACGAGCGATGGCAGAGCGGCTGCAAGGACAAATGGCGAACGTGATATCGGTGTGTGACCGCGAAGCGGACATCTACGAATACTTGCAGTATAAACTGAGCGAGCAGCAACGATTCGTCGTACGCTCGATGCAAAGTCGTCATATTGAAGAAGGTGAGGATAAGCTCTATGCGTTTGCAAGCGAGCTGATGAGTGCAGGCACCAAACACATCCACATTGCACAAAAAGGAGGAAGAAAAGCCCGAAGCGCAACACTGGATATCACCTATGCGCCAGTGACACTCAAAGCGCCTTACAATAAGAAAGGACACTCCCTCCCAGTTTACTATGTCGGCTGTGCAGAGCGAGGAAACGCTGAGAACGGCTTAAGCTGGCACCTATTAACCAGTGAACCAGTCACCAGCAAAGAAGACGCTTTAGCTATCATCACCTACTATGAGCACCGTTGGCTTGTAGAGGAATACCATAAAGTCTGGAAAAGTGATGGTACGGATATCGAAAGTTTACGCCTTCAAAGCCAAGATAACATGGAAAGATTGGTGACGATTAATGGCTTTATTGCGACGCGAATATTGCAACTAAAGTTCACCAATGAGCAGCCTGATTCTCCAAGTTGTGAACAACTGTTATCTCCCAAAGCATGGAAGTTATTGTGGTTAAAGAGAATAAAAACACCATTGCCTGAAACTGCTCCAAATATGTCATGGGCGTATCAGGAACTGGCAAAGTTAGGAGGCTGGAAAGATACCAAGCGCACAGGGCGTGCATCTGTGAAAGTGTTATGGCAAGGATGGCTTAAGTTACAAGCCATCCTGGAAGGCTACGATTTAGCAAAATCTCTTGAGTCAGACTTGTGATCAAGAGACAGCTGAAAAGTGCCTTTTTTATTAGGTAGTAACGTATATATTTGTTAGCTTAATGAAAGATTAACAATAGAAGTAATAAATTTGAAAATAATTCCTGTTGGTCAGTTACTGCCTGGTATGTTTGTGCAAAGCGTTACTAGACAAACTGGCAGTATTAAAATTAAAAATCAAGGCTGGGTTAAAACTCAGGCTGGTATTAATAACCTAATAAAAGCAGGTATTTTAGAAGTAGAAATCGACCCTGATAAAACCCTCATTGACTCAGTCCCTGAAAAAGCTCCTATTGCTGTACCTGCAACAAAAATAAAGCGTGACCCTTGGCAAAAAACACACAGTGCCGAACAAGAAATGGGAAAGGCAAAAAAACTGTATGACGAAGCTAAAACACTGCAAATAAAAGCATTTAAAGATATTAAAGCAGGCCGCGATATAGATATTGCACCATTCAAAGAGCTGGCAAGTGGCTTTATGGACTCTGTTTTTAGAAACCAAGATGCCCTAGCCTGCCTTACCCAAATGCGCCAAAAAGATGCTTACCTACTTGAGCACTCTATTAATGTATCGATATTAATGGGGATTTTCGCTAAGCATTTAGGTATAGAAAAAAACATTATCGTTGAACTGACTACCGGCGCACTTTTACACGACATTGGTAAGATAAAAATCCCTGATGAAATACTCAATAAGCCGGGTCGCTTTACCGATGATGAATTTAAAATAATGAAAATGCACTCGCTTTTCAGTAAAGAAATATTAGAAGAAGCCGGCTTAACGGGTGTTGCGGTTGATATTGCAGGTATGCATCATGAAAGGCTTGATGGTAAAGGCTATCCGTTTGGTAAAAAGGGCGACGAAATAGGTCAGTACGTACGTATGGCATCAATTGTAGATGTGTACGATGCACTTACCGCAGAACGTGTTTACAAAGCAGGCATGGAGCCAATAAAAGCGTTTAAAATACTAAAAGACGGATGCCCAGATAGCTTCGATCCCGTGCTGCTTAATAAGTTTATTCAATGTATTGGTATTCATCCGGTAGGAACGCTCGTCAGATTATCGAGTCAAAAAGTGGGTTTAGTGACCGAGAGTAATCCCAGTACACCACTAAAGCCTATCGTTAAAACATTTTACAGCGCCAAACATAGTCGCTATACAGAGATAAAAGATATCGATTTATCTAATAAAAAAACCTTAGATACCCTTGAATCAGCGGTGAAACCTAAAGAATATAATATTGATTTAGAACGCTTTTATAAAAACTCAATATTACCCTAAGCAATATTGAGAGCTCAACATTCTACCGAGCTCTCAACATAATAGCTAAGCGTTTACTGCGGCCAGTCTTGCAAAGCTTTTAAGCTAAACTCATAACCATCAAAATCAAGTACACTTTGCTCAGGTGTAATCTCTCTTACAGTTAAAGCGCCTATGCTCTCTCCTTCATGTAGCTCTCGGCCATTTAGCTTGATCCAACGTTTGTCAGCACTCGATGAATAAATATGCGCTTGATATTTAATACTAGGCAACATTGATTGCAAACCATCTGGTAGTAATTCTACAGGCTCAACACGTGATGACGTTTTTGATGCATGGGTAACTTCATAATCCTGATTTTTTTCGACGTCTTGTATAGCTTGCGCAAACGCATTTTTAAGTGTTGTAGGCACCTCATCAAGCTCAGGATCGCTCATCTGTTGAGATTGGTTGTTACCATTAATTGGCTTACCTAGTACTTTATATTTACTCATATCTAGTTGAGCTGATGCTGTATTTTGACTTTGCCCAAATACCGAAGCGTTCTGTGTATTATTTGGATTGTAATTATTTTGTGGATTAAATACTGGCTGATTATAATTTTGAACTGGCATTACTTGTTGCACGTTCTGCTGATTATAACCCGTTGCGCTCGTGACCGGACTCGATGGCATAGGAATATATTGCCCATTAGGCGTTAATAACATTTGCTGTACACCATTAGGTGTTTGCACATGCACAAGTTGCCCTTCAATCGTTGCAGTATTATTTGGAGCTATTTTAGCGGGTTCTAACTCTGCTATTTGCTGCTTTTCAACTGCGGCATCTACCTCTTTAACTTGTTCTTTAGGTGACGATTTTTCGCTTTCAACCACCTTAATTACAGCGGGTTCCGATGTGTTTAATAAAGTAGTACCTTGTAACCACTTACCAGTAGTAAACCCACCAGCTACCGCAATAAAAGCAGCTAAGCTTGTACCAAATACTAACGCTAATCGTCTATAACGCTTTAGTGCTTGCTGTTGCTTTAACTGCTCTGATTGTAAGTCGTATTGCTCAGCACTCATATCTGATTGCTGCGACTGCTTTAGCGCATCTAATAAATAAGACATAACTTACCTAACTATAAAATAAATGAAAGCCCAATGCCTACGGCAAATAAAGCAACGAATGCAAGGCTATATGGTACAAATGACGTTGCTTTGTTGGCCTCATTAACTGGCGCTACAAAATCCATGGGTAATGACTCATGTGCTGATTTTTTTATTATATCGCTATCAACTATCAACTGCTGCTTTGCAAAAGTGCCTACCAAAGCTCGCTCACATACCAAGTTCATTAATCGTGGCACACCACCGGTTAATTGATGAACAGCTTGCATGGCATCCATCGAAAAGATTCCTTTATCACACCCTGCAATATGTAACCGATGCTTTATGTAAGCGACTGTTTGGCCTTGCGTAAGTGGTAATAAATGGTAACGAGCCGTTATCCTCTGGGCAAGTTGCCTTAATTCGTTGCGCTTCAAAAGGTCTTGCAGCTCAGGTTGACCAACCAATACTATTTGTAATAATTTTTTATGATCGGTTTCTATATTTGTCAGCAAACGTAATTGCTCAAGCACGTTAGGGGCAAGTAATTGTGCTTCATCAATAATAAGTATAGTGTGCCCGCCCGATTTATTATTAGTCTCTAAATGCTTTTTTATAATATCGGTAAGACTTTTAAGCGTCGCATTATGAACATCGTAACTAATGTTGAGCTCATCACAAATACTGGCTAATAACTCCAGCTCTGAAAGCGCTGGGTTATGGATCATCGCTACTTGAGTGTTTTCAGGAAGCTGCTCTAACATACTGCGGGTAATTGTAGTTTTACCTGTACCTACTTCACCTGTTAATAATACAAAACCACCGTCTTCACCTAATCCATAGGTAAGGTGTGCTAAGGCTTCTTTATGTCGTTCACTTAAAAATAAGTAATGAGGGTTGGGCGAAATCGAAAAAGGTTTTTCGTTCAGGCCAAAATAGCTTAAATACACCGTGATGTTCCTTCGTAATTAAATCACGGCCTATAATGGCAAAAAAATGCGCTGAGTGACAACGTTGTAAGCGCTTTATTATTGAAATAACGTAAATTTATGTAAAACAAAAAAGTGCAGCTGTTTTAAGGCTGCACTTTTGTCTGTCTAATCTTAGTATGCATTTTACTCTTCGTAGCGCACTAATCGTAAATACACATTACTGGTTTTAGCATGTAAGCTATTCAACCCACTATCAAATTGATAGACCCACGCTGAGCTCATCGTGCTTACACCCGATGTATTTGACCAATAGTTTTGAAGCTTAGTGCCCAAAAATACGTCTTCATTAATACTCGGCTCTGTGCAACTGTGCTCTAAAATACTCGCCAATTCTTTAATGTTAGGCATTTGCCAATCATCGTAATCTGCGGTTGTATCATTTTTAGCACCACGAAGTGCTTCTTGCCAAGTAAGAGAAGGTGTTGAGCCTTCACAAAGTTGTGTCTCTGTATTATAAGTTTGCCCATAACTACAGCGTTGCCACATAAGGCCTGTTTCGCTATCAGACACTGTGCCATCTGCATTTATGGTAAATCTATCTGTCGGTGTTGTGATATCTGCACCGTCGTAGCACGTTTGCGCCGCTGCAATATTAAAGCTCAAACTTATAGTTGCTAGTGCATAGAGTAATTTAAATTTCATTATTTTCTCCTAACGACTTCTAACTAAACGTACATAAGCAGTATTTTCTTTTGGATAAGCAAGGTCGTTACCATCACTCATATCAATGATATACGCTTGAGATAAACTGGTACCATCAGCTGCTGTTTGAGAGGTCCAGTAACGTAAATGGCTTAATGCACTTTCACTTGGCATATTAGGAAAAAATGCCTCATCAATTAATATACTTTGCCCTTGTTTACCGTAATCAATTAAGCCCAAAAGCTCTGTATAAGTAGGTAATCGCCAGTTTGTACCACCACAAAAATCTAAATCATTAACTTCGTTTATATAACTTTGTACTCCACAACTTGTATTGTCCGGACACGTTGAATTGGCGGTACTGGTATCGGTAAAAGTCGTATTCCCTACATCCCAAAAGTAATGATTTTGACCATCACGTAACGAAGTATTTGGTACCGTTCCAGATGCCACACTTTTCACCTCCCATACAAGCCCAGTAACATTATCGCGTATACAGGTAAAGTCAGGACTATCATCACCAACCTCATCAGCAAACTCATTAAGTCTAGTGTAATCAAACGCTAAATTACCTTTGCCAACTTTATCTAAGCGGTTTGCATAGCTATCGCGTCCAAGCTCTGCATCTTGCGCTGGAAAGTCATCACTTTCACAATTAATACGTTGAGTATTGTTATAACACTCACCAACACCACTATCGTTGATGAGTCCAAGTGCTTTGGGTGATACATCAACAAATAAAGAGTCTGTATCGGTGCGTCCTTTTGAGTCGGTTACCGTGACTTCAAAGCTCAATGTAGACTCAGTATCAACATCTGAGGCAAAAAATGTCGTTGTACATTGGTCGCTATTGCTTAATGTTTCGGTATTACCGGTAAGTTGTTGCCATTCACACTTATAGGTATCGGTAACTGTTTCGCTATTTGTAGCATCAAGCGTTACTTGCTCAAACTCTTCGACATTTTGATCAGCGCCTGCATTTACATCTACTAACTCATTTGTTTTGTTGAGTGTCATTGAATATTGAGTGCTCGCCTCGCCACCCTCATCATCAGTGACAGTTAGCTGCCAAGATAAATTCACGTTACTTTCAAGTAATGGATGAAAAAAACTAAGAGTCGATTCATTAAAACTCTCAATATCTAAATCAGGACCCGATAGCAATTGCCACAAATAACTATCAATTTGACCATTATCATCAGGATCGCTCGACTCTAGGGCACTCAAAGTCACTGTATCTTTGTATACAGAGGGAAGTGTTTCAGGAGATGTTTGTGTAACAACAGCAAGAGGTAGTTGGTTATTAGAGCTTACTGAAATAGAAATGTCGTCACTAACAGCGCTACTACCTGTACTTTGATAGCTCACTCTTAAAATTATTTCACTATCAGTTTTTACGTCAGGTGCTGTAAGTGTTTGCTCAGCGCCTTCAAGCGGAAAACCTTCTAAGCTTGGGCCGCTAACTTGTTGCCATGAAAAAGTACCATCAGCGGGGGAACCTTGTGCTGTGATGGTAAATTCAGATTTTTCGATAATTTGTAAATCGGCTCCAGCATTAACAGATGTTTCAACAACTGTATTATCGCTATCACCGCCACCGCCTCCACACGCACTCAGTAAACCACAAGAAATGAGGGGGATTAAAGCAAACGCTTTCATACGCAGCACCTTATTATGTCAAATAATTACTATAGTGTAATCACTAGCAATAAAGATGCCATTAAAGTACTACATATATGTATCTTGATGAATGCGTACAAACAACTTCGTACCGATTTTACTGTAATCTATTTTGTATTCACGCCCGTCTAGAGCTTGAATAAACAGCAACTGCTTTTCTTCGCCAAATACATCAGCGCTACTTACATAAACCATTTCTAAATAACGCTCTTTTGCATCACGGCGGTTTTTAGGTAATTCTTCTTTAAATGGCTCCAGGCCATGTTGCGTTACTTTAATTCGAGGGTGAATTTCAGAGTTTACAATCACTAAATCATGCTTTTTATCTTTATGTATTATGGTGTTTCGACCACTTTTTAAAAAGGCTCTCTCTTGACTCATTTTTCTTTCCTACAGTCGCAGCTTAATTATTAATTTGCGACGCTATAAACTGACTAGGCTCGCGCTTCCACTTATTTAAGTTAGCACTAAATGCCCAAATATCTCTATCTAACACGCTGGCAGGCAATAATAAATCGTAACCTGTTAGCTGCTGAAGGTGCTTAGTTCTATTAGCAAACATGGCTATAAGACCAGTATAGCTTATCCCTTTATGGGATGTGTAATGTGTATCTTCTATTAACCATTCTGATGGGCAATTGCCATTTTTGCAATGTTTCTGAACAACTTGCATAAATAAATTACGCTGCTCTATTAATAATTTCCCTGCAATTCGAGGCGCTATGCTTGTTAAAAAGTCATCTATGTCGTTTACCTTTATACCAACCGCATTTAATTCTAAGTAATCAAAGCCATCTTCTACTTTGGGTATACCACTGTGATTAAAGTTACTATGAGGCATACACCAAGCTCCGTACTTATGGTAATAAACGAGCTCAGACTCATTTAATATAAGGCTATGATATGGCTCTTGAGTTTTTAAATATCCAATAAAAATAGCGGCAATACACAAGCTCACTAAAAATATTTCAAGTATGCTAATCTCACCCGGCCTCAGTAAATTAAACAACATAATGAAAACTAAACCAATTGCACCTGCAACAAGCACTTCAATTGCGTTTCGCGCACCTTGTGCCCGAAACTTAATGACATTGTTAGATTTATCCATATTGGTAAAACACCATATAAAAAACAAGCATAATAACAGCCCAAATTATGACCTTTCTTGTTGTTATACATAAGTTACAGGTGGTTTTAAATTTCATACATTACCGCTTTTTCCTCAACAAAATAGGAACAATGAATAAATCTTATTTACTTTTACGCTTAACGCACAAATTTATGAGACACATAACCGTCTTTTCCCGGTCTTATTTCGTACAATACTTACAATTCATTTTCAGGTATGAAATCAATGTACTCAAGACAATCAGGTAAAGCACTTTTTCCATTTATTATTACGTTACTTCTAATATTTAGCGTTTATTTATATCTACCCGCTAGCCACGGCGAACAGGCCGATTTATCACAAATGTCTACTCAAGTAACAGCTCATACTGTTACTTCTCAGGAAAACGCAGTGATGATAGAAGCGATCGGTAGCGCGCGTGCAAACCAAGCAATCTATATAAAAAGTGCGCAAAACGATTATGTCACAGATATATATTTTAAAGACGGCGACTTAGTCAGTAAAGGACAAAAGTTAGTACAGTTACAGAGCCAACAAGAACAGCTTGCCGTTAAAGAGCTTGGCATTAACTTACGTGAAGAACAACGTCAGTTAGATCGCCTAACCGAACTTTCACGCTCGCAATCAACGGCAAAGTCGTTACTTGAAGAGCAGTTATCTCGTGTTGATGCAACAGAGGCCCAACTAGAAAGCGCTAAAACTAAATTAAACGAAATGACTATTAGTGCGCCCTTTTCAGGCCTGTTAGGTAAGCGTGAAATATCAATAGGTGCTTACGTAAGTAATACAACAATAATCACAACACTTGATGATATTAGTATTATTAAAGTTGACTTTAAAGTACCTGAAAAATATTTAGCACAATTAAATATGGGCATGAAAGTGCTTACGCAAAACGATGCCTACCCAGGACAAACATTTAACGGCAAGGTAACGCATATTAGCTCGCGTATTGATTCGGTTACTCGCAGTGTTGAAGTAACAGCAAGTTTTGCCAATAAATCAGGATTACTTCGCCCTGGTATGTTACTAAATACAGCACTTGAGCTAAGCAGCAACCAAGCTTTAATGGTGCCAGAAAAAGCGGTTATACCTTTGCAAGACAAACACTTTGTTTTTCAAATTCAAGATGGGATAGCTAATAAAATTGAAGTGCATGTTGCTAGCAGAAATAATGGCTGGGTTGCTATCGACGAAGGCCTAACTGATGGCGAGCAAATTGTTACTGAGGGGCTAATAAAAATTCGCTCTGGAAGTAAAGTAAGCGTAAAGGGGTAATACGTGAAAATTACAGATACTAGCGTCAAGCGCCCCGTTTTTGCCATTGTAATTAATTTACTGCTTCTTACTTTTGGACTGGTTGCGTTTACTATGCTGCCACTTCGTGAATACCCGGATATTGAAACGCCGATTGTAAATATCAGCACTGAATACACAGGTGCTTCTGCCGAAATTATAGAAACCAAAATAACGCAAATAATAGAAAATCGAATTTCAGGTATTGAAGGTATTAAAAGTATTAACTCATCGAGTCGTAATGGGCGTTCAAACATTACCATTGAGTTTGATATTAACCGCGACATAGATGCAGCATCTAACGATGTACGCGAACGTGTAGCACGTGCACTTGATAGTTTGCCCGATCAGGTACGCCCGCCAGAAGTATCTAAATCAAATAGTGATGAAAGCCCAATCGCCTGGTTTGTATTAAACAGCGAAACAATGGACTCGTTACAGCTATCTGATTACGCGCAGCGTTTTATTGTTGACCGCTTAGCCGTAGTAGATGGTGTATCTAATGTACGTATTGGTGGTGAGCGCCAATACGCCATGAAAATTTGGCTTAACCGCCAAGCAATGGCAGCACGGGGTATTACCTCAAGCGATATAGAAAACACACTTCGTACAGAAAACGTTGAGTTACCGGCTGGCGAAATAGAATCTATAGATCGTGACTTTACCGTTCGTACTGCCCGTAGTTATAAAGAGCAGCGCGATTTTAAAAACCTGGTAATTAAACGTGGTGATGAAGGTTACTTAGTACGTTTAGGTGAAGTTGCCGATGTACGTTTAGAAGCTGCCGATGACGAAAGCTTATTTCGTGGTAACGGGCGTAATATGATTGGCTTAGGTATTGTAAAACAAGCTAAAGCAAACACACTAACCGTAGTAGATAACGCACGCAGCGAACTTGAAAAAATCAAACGCAACCTACCTGAAGGCACTACAATTCAAGACAGCTACGATTCGTCTGTATTTATTAAAGAGTCTATTAATGAAGTTTACAGCACACTTGCCATCTCTATGGGTTTAGTCGTACTCGTTATATTTTTGTTTTTAGGCAATATACGAGCAACGCTTATCCCTGCGGTCACCGTACCGGTCGCACTTGTTGGTAGCTTTATGTTTTTGTTGGCAATGGGCTACTCAATTAACTTACTAACTTTACTTGCCTTAGTACTGGCCATTGGTTTAGTAGTAGATGATGCTATTGTAATGCTTGAAAACATTCACCGCCGTATTGAACTGGGTGAGCCGCCGTTACTAGCTGCATTTAGAGGCGCGCGTGAAGTAGGTTTCGCTATAGTAGCAACCACTCTTGTACTAATATCGGTGTTTGTGCCATTAGTATTTATGGATGGCCGTATAGGTGCATTATTTACTGAGTTTGCTATGGCGGTAAGTGCTGCCGTATTTTTCTCAAGTGTTACAGCACTGACTCTCGCACCAGCCTTGTGCTCTAAAGTACTTAAAGTATCAGACAAACCAAATAAATTTAGCCAATGGATGGACCGCCAGTTTACTAAAATTGAAGTAAGTTACCGTAATTCACTCTCCACCAACATAACCCGTAAATGGGGTTTAATGGTGAGCTTATTATTAGCTGGCTTTGTTAGTTACTCGTTGTTTTTACAAGTTCCTTCTGAGCTAACGCCAAAAGAAGATCGTGGCACGTTCTTTATTATGATGAGCGGCCCTGAGGGCGCAAGTTACGAAAATAACGCCGCTAATATGGCTAAAATTGAAGAGCGCTTAATGCCTTACTCGCAAGCCGGTGAGATAAGTCGCGTACTTGTTCGAGTGCCTGGCTGGGGTGGCAGCGGCGGTGTTGCGATTGTGGGTATGGCCGATTGGGATAAACGCAAACGCTCAACGTGGGAAGTAATGGATGAAATAAGCGGTAAAATGCAAGAAGTTACCGATGTTCGTGCATTTGCCATTATGCGCCGTGGTATTGGTGGTGGTGGTTCATCTCGCCCAATTGAGTTTGTACTACAAGGTAATGATTATGCACAACTAGCCGATTGGCGTGACCGTATAATTAAGCGTGCTGAACAAAACCCAGGTTTAGTAAGAATCGATCATGATTATAAAGAAACCTTCCCGCAGTTTTTAGTCAGCATAGATAAAAACAAAGCTGCCGATTTAGGCGTTTCGGTATCTGATGTAGGCCGTACACTAGAAACAATGCTTGGCCAGCGCCGTGTTACGACCTTTATTGACCGCGGTGAAGAATACGATGTGATTTTAAAAGGGACAAAAGAAGATTTTACCAATCCTACTGATATTTCAAATATATACCTTAAATCACGAAGCGGTGAACTAGTTCCACTTGATAGCCTTATCAGCTTAAAAGAAGAAGCAACAGCATCGCGCTTAAACCGTTACAACCGTATGCGCGCAATTACATTAAGCGCCAACTTAGCCGACGGTTATACACTTGAGCAAGCGCTTAACTTTTTAAACGAAGTCGCCGCGCAAGAAAACGATATAGATGGCGCAGTAGATTACAAAGGTGAATCGCAGCTTTATTACGAAGGCGCATCAGCGATGACCTACGTATTTATACTTGCACTCACCGTTACCTTCTTGGTACTTGCTGCACAGTTTGAAAGCTTTATGCACCCATTTGTCATTATGCTTACCGTACCGCTTGGTTTAATGGGCGCTATGTTTGGGCTTTGGGCTACAGGGCTTACCTTAAATATTTACAGCCAAATAGGTATTGTCATGCTCATAGGCTTAAGTGCTAAAAATGGTATTTTGATTGTAGAATTTACTAACCAATTACGCGACAAAGGCGTTGAGTTTAGTGAAGCAATACTACAAGCGGCTACCCAGCGCCTTCGCCCAATAATAATGACCTCACTTACAACCGTTATGAGCTCTGTTCCCTTGGTTTTTGCTTCAGGCCCCGGCGCTGAAAGCCGTATGGTTATTGGTGTAGTTGTGTTTACAGGGGTTATTGTATCTACCCTGCTGACTCTTTTTGTTGTACCTGCTGCGTATTATGCTCTATCGAAAAATACACAGTCACCTGAGTTTTTACAACAAAAGCTGAATAAACAAGCTGCTGAAAAGCCTTTCGAAGAGATCTAATCTCTTTATTGCGCCGTAACCTTGTTGTTGCGGCGCATACAATTTATGCTCGCCTTTAAACTCCATATACATTTTAGGAATACTTATGAGCTCAACAACGCAAGTAGCAACATTTGGTGGCGGCTGTTTTTGGTGTATAGATGCAGCATTTAGACGTGTAAATGGCGTATTAGATGTGAGTTCTGGCTATACCGGTGGCGAAACCGACACCCCAACCTATAATTCTGTATGCTCTGGCACAACCGGACACGCTGAGGTTGTTAAAATTGAATTTGATACCACTGTAGTTAGCTTTGAAACACTTTTAGCAATGTTTTTCACTTTGCATGATGCTACACAATTGAATCGCCAAGGTAACGATATAGGCACACAATATAGAAGCGTTGTTTACTATCACGACGAAGCTCAACTAAAGCAAACCAATGAAATGGTAGCTCAACTGCAAAGCCATGTGAGTGAGTCAATTGTGACAGAAGTCAGCCCTGCTACTACGTATTATCCAGCAGAGCATTATCATCAAGATTACTATAACGAAAACCCACAGCAGGGTTACTGTAGTATTTTAATAGCACCTAAATTACATAAGTTTGAAACCGTATTTAAAGAGTTCTTAGCTGACTAGTTAATTTGAGCAGTTAAATTAATTAGTTAAATTGATTAGTTAAATTGATTAGTTAAACTTAGCTACATATTAAAAAGCCCGACATAAGTCGGGCTTTTTAATATTAATAGATACCGTTAAAACTGGTAGCTTGCGCCTGCAAAAAAGCGACGCTCTGGAGTGTTGTAGTAATACACTTGACCCGTTGTAAAATCAGTATTTGAATCAACAGCGTTATACTCTTTATCAAATAAGTTTTCTACACGAAGCGAAACTTCAATATGTTCATTTACTTGATAATTACCTGCTAAGTTCCAAAGTGTATAAGAGCCTAAGCGAGTCACAGCACCTTGTCGGTCGCTACGGTATTGCATGTCTAAGCTTGCATCAAAAGCACCAAACTGTTTTGCAACTTCCCAGTTAAAAGTACGTTTAGCAACATTACGTAACTCTGCGCCCGTTTCTTCGTCTTCTGCACTCAAATAAGCAAAGTTAAGGTTGCTATCAAAACCAAAAAACTGCTGAGATAAGCTAAATTCAACCCCTTCATAACGTGCTTCATCAATATTAGCTAATGCAAAGTTTGCATCGTAATCAATTTTATCTTCTATATCGTTTCTAAAAATTGCAACATCAACTTGCGCAATATCAAAGTCCACACTCAAACCTAACTCACGGTTTACTGATTTTTCAGGCTGTAAATCAGGGTTACCATAAAGTGGGAAATATAAATCGTTAAATGTAGGGGCTTTAAAGCCAGTACTTTGGCTTATACGAAATGTTGCATCTTCAGATAAATGATAACCCGCAGCGGCGGTATACGTTGTTTCGTCGCCAAATTGCTCGTCGTCATCTTGGCGAACAGTTAAATTAGCTAATACTTTATCTGCATCGTAGTAAGCACCTACAAACACAGCAAGTACATCTCGGCTGTCTTCAACAAATAGTTGCGAACTATGAGATACATCATCGTTGTACCAATTGATACCACCACTAATGTTAAGCTCATCAGATAATAGGTATTGGCCGTTATAATCAATTTGTGTGCGTTTAGTTATAAAAGTACTTGTTGTTGGTCCAACTGAAAAATCAACATATGTATTGTCTGAATCATCCGTTGCTAGCGCTAAATCAATACTGTGCGTTTGGTTAGTGTAGTTTTTACTCCAACCTGCAGAAAGCTGATAGTTTTTAAAATCATCTCGTTCAATCGTACTGTCAGCTGGGCTAAAGCGGCTGTCGTAATCTGCGAAACCTTCACTGTATTGACCTAATAACTTAAAGTCGCCGTAGTGTGCATCAGTATAATTTACTTTAAAACCAAGATTTTTATTTTCATAGCCATCTTCATCTGGTGCTACGCCTTGCAGTACATCAAAGTTATCTGTTTTTTCAAAGCCTGCATTAAATGCTGTTGTTATATCACCTGATTTTACAGAGCCTGCCACTTGATAATTTTGGTAAGAATCAGAACCAAACGTAGCACTCACAGATAAGTTATCTGATTCACGCGTTATAATGTTAATCACGCCAGCAAGTGCATCAGAGCCGTAAACAGCTGCGCGAGAACCCTTAATAATTTCAATGCGTTCAATACTATTTAAAGGGACATTATTTAATGCTTTTTGACCAAGTGTTGCTGAGCCTGTACGTACACCGTCAATCAAAATTAGCGTATCGCCAGAGCCAGTACCACGAAGTGACACACCTGTATTTTGGCCAAAACCACCGTTTGGATTAACCTGAAAACCAACTCGCGTGCTTAATAAGGTTGGTAAATCGCGTACGTTGCTTGCTTCTATTTCTGCACGCTCAATAACATTTACACTTGCTAAAACGTCATTGATTGATTGCTCAAATTTATTAGCTGTAACGGTTATTTTTTCAATTGATTGCTCTGCGCCAGACACAGAAAATGAAAGCGCAGCAGAAATAGCAACGCCTAAAGTTGTTTTGTTTAACATGATGTCCCCTACCTTTGCCCACCGCAAAGATTTAAGTAAGTAAGATTGCATCAAGGCCGGTCTCCGGACTCAGTAAGCACATCAAAATATGCAATACTTTACCGTTGCGGGGGCAGTGTTGGGCTTGTAGTCATCATGAAAACGCACCAACTTCCCGATTATCCTGCTAAAAAAATCATTACATGAAGTGGCTAGCAAGCACCTTGAAAATATGTCGCTATTGTGAGTATTTTGTTTACAAATGTCAATGGACGTCTATACAGCTAAAACCCTTTAAAATGCAGTTAGGGGTTAGTATAGTTTGAAGAAACTCCATATTTATCAAGTAGCTTCTGAAGTTGTATTTGTGCAGTAGGTAAGCTGATTATTTCATCCATTTTATTACTAGTGATCTTATTTGATTTAGAGTTAACTAAAAAGTGCGTTTTATAAACGGCATCTGGTACGTTACTTTTATAGAGTAAATCCATATTAAAAGTATTTTGATTTTTAAAATATTGGTAAGCAATATTATTTAAAACGCCTACTTCCGCGCGCTTTAATAGCAGCATTTTAACCACATTGAATTCATCAATGGTTAAACTTACTTGATGTGCCTCACTTAAAAATTCGGCATCTGTATTAAATCCAGCAAATTGATACGAGTACCCCAATACCCCAACCTTTGTTAATGACGTAATGTCGTCAAAATAAGCTTGCTCATTTGTATTTTCTTTAAGCGTATAAAGCTCATTTTTGGTAATGGTATAAAATTCGGTTTTTTTAATGTTTTCTTGCGCTGATTGTGGGATCCATTGCAGTGCCATTAAAAATAAAACATCAAAATTATTTTTTCAACTGACAAAGCAAGCCTTTTTACAGGTAGAGACTTAAGTACGAAGTTAAACTCCTGCTGTGCTCCGTTTAAAATCTTAATAAACTCAGGAGCAAAACCCTGCTTTTTTTGCGCATTAATAATAATGGGAAAGTAGCCATCTTCAACCAGTACATCAATATCAACTGTTTTTGATAAGCTTGGTTTGGTAAATGTAAGCAAAACAAATAACAAAAATAATTGATGAAGTTTCATTTTAATACCTTCTAGTGTGAAGTACTTAATTGCATGTGATTAAATATAATAGCTTAAATATCAAAAAGGAGATTAATACATACGGGAGTATCTAGGCAGCAAAGAGGGATAATAGTGAGATATTTAAAAAGAGTAAGTAGCTTCAATCTGTCTGTAAGTATAAACAGATTAAAGCATGCTTAATTTAAAACTATTTATTGATTAATCGCGGAAATTTTTAAACTGAAAAGGCTGACCTAGCTCAGCACTGCGCACTACTTGCATAGCCTCTTGAAGATCGTCACGTTTTTTACCCGTTACACGTACTTCTTCGCCTTGAATAGCAGCTTGAACTTTAACTTTAGAGTCTTTAATAGCTTTAACTACTTTTTTAGCCATGTCCTTTTCGATACCTTGCTTTAAACCAACGTTACGAAATACATTTTTACCTGCACGGGTAATATCTTGAAGCTCTAAGCTTGATACATCCATACCACGCTTAGATATTTTGTTAGCTAAAATATCAAATAATTGCATAACCTGAGAGTCTGCTTCAGCTTTAAGCTTAATTGTTTTGTCATTTAGCTCAATAGATGCATCAACGCCTCTAAAGTCAAAGCGAGTCTCTAGCTCACGATTTGCATTATCAACTGCGTTTTTAGCTTCGTTCATTTCTACTTCAGATACAATATCAAATGAAGGCATTGGTTTGCTCCTAACTATTTAATCTTAATTTTATGTGGTAATTATAACGCTAAAATTATAAATCTTTACATTTTTCTGCATCTTGTTCAGGTGCGATATTAAATTAGTTTGATATACTTGCGTCTCTTTTTTAAGCGATTTTAGGATTTGTCGTGACAAGGCGTGTTTATCAAGCAATTTTTTTAATCAGCATAGTAGCTTTTACCTTTTTATTTGCCAAAGAAATAAAAGGTGGCGTTGTAAATTTATTTCCTCATGTTGATAAAGTCGCCCATTTTGGGATTTTTTTTATACTAGCCATAATAATGGATAAAGCGTTTAAGTTTCCTTTATATGTGCAAATACTTTTATTGGCAGGTTATGGCGCCTCTATAGAAATAATGCAAGACGCACTTCCATATAGGCAAGCATCACTCGGTGATTTTTTTGCTGATTTTGCAGGTGCCGCAAGCTACTTTTTACTTAGAGTAATTTTTACACCTCGAAAAAAGAACCCATATGGCTAATATTTTAATTGTCGGCGATGGTGCTATTGGCTTGTTACTTAGTCATTTTCTAAGTGCGTCGCATAATGTCAGTGTCTTAACTCGCAAAAGCCCAACAAATACCCGCTTTTACAGCAGAGGAAAGGGTGCATCTAAAAAAATTGACGCACAATTTATTTCATTAAATCAGCTAAATAAAGCGGCTGAATTTGATGTTGTTTTATTTACCGTTAAAGCCTTTCAAGTACTTGATGCATTTACGCAAATAAAGCCATTTTTACCAAATCATTGCTCTGTTGTACTTTCGCATAACGGAATGGGTAATGTTGATGAGGTAAATAGCCAGCTAAGCACTCACCAAGCACTCTACTTTTTAACGACAAGCATAGCGGGCTTTAAATCAAACCAATACATTGTGCAGCACACTGGTGAGGGACAAAGTGTTATTGGTGCTTGTAATGAATTAGCTTTTCAAAATAGCGCGCCAATAGCTGATATTTTTAAAGTAATACCCAGCCTCAAGTTTACTAATAACATTCAGCAGCTTCGTTTTGAAAAACTACTCGTAAATATTGCCATTAACCCATTAAGCGCTTTAAGTAATGTAAAAAATGGTGAGTTACGCGCACCTAAGTACAACGCTATAATTTTTAATGCACTCACTGAAGCATGCAATATAGCAAACGTACAAGGGCTTAATATCCCATTGATTAAAGCACTTAATACCGCTTATAAAATAATGGAATTAACGTCTGACAATTACTCTTCAATGCAGCAAGACGTAGCGCATTGCAGAGAAACTGAAATATCAGCTATATGTGGCTATATTAGCCAACAAGGTAAAATTTACGGTATTCCTACACCTTACAATGATGAGTTGTTTGTCAAAATTCAGGCAAAAAAAAGCGTGGTATAAACCACGCTTATATAAATTCTTAACTTTAAGACTACAAACCTTATGGGCGGTAAACTTTTACAGTTTCAAAGCCTTGTTCGTGCAGCATAAGTGCCTGTAGTTGGCTCATTACGCCTCTATCACAATATAAATAGTAGTCGGTGTCTTTTGGTAAATCACCAAACTTAGTCGCCAGACGGAAGAACGGTAAATGAACCACTTCAACACCGTCGATTGCAAGCGGTGCAGCTTCTTCTTCCTCTGGTGAGCGAATATCAACTACCACAGAGCCTATAGGTAAATCAGCAACCGATTCAGCTTCTTTAAGTTCTTGTTTGGCTTCAACGTCAATATCACGCACGTCCATTATACGTGCGTTATTTACAACGGTATCAAGTACATCAAAGTCGAACTTTTCTTCTTCACCAAGAATAACGTCTATTTTGGCTTTAACCGTTGGCTTTTTAGAAATAACACCACAGTATTCAGGCATTGTTTCTGCCATTTCAGCCGTACCAATTTGGCGAGCAATATTAATAATTTCTTGCTTATCGTGTTGAATAAGCGGGCGTATAATAAGCGTTTCAGTAACACGGTCAATCACGCTTAAATTCGCTAATGTTTGACTAGATACTTGGCCAATACTTTCGCCAGTGACAAGTGCTTGAATGTTTAACTTTTGCGCAACCACACTCCCTGCGCGCATCATCATACGTTTGAGTACAACACCCATTTGGCTGTTTTCAACGTTTTCTAAAATTTCAGCAACAACAGGTTCAAAATCAACTGTTACAAATTTAACTTTATGTGTAGAGCTGTATTTTTTCCATAAGTAGTAGCTTGCTTGCTTAACGCCAATTTCGTGCGCTGCGCCACCTAGATTAAAGAATAAAAAGTGCGTGCGTGCGCCTTTACGAATCATTTGGTAACTTGCTACGCCAGAGTCAAAGCCACCCGACATAAGCGAAAGCACATCTTCTTGAGTTGGCAGAGGAAAACCAGCCATACCAAAATGTGTATGAGAAACAATGTAAGCTTTATCGTCTTTTACCTCTAAGCGTATTGTTACTTCTGGGCGGCTAAGCTTTACGCTTGCGCCTTCAATATGTTGATTTAATCCACCACCAACATAACGCTCTAAATCAGTTGAGGTAAAATCGTGTTGCCCTATGCGCTTAGCACGAACACAAAAGGTTTTACCCACAATAGTATGACCAACTAAAGCGATGGTTTTTTGATAAATATCATCAAGAGTTTCGAATTGTGTTTCGGTTACTTCAATAAATTGAACAATGCCAGGGATGCGTTTAAGGCTATCGATAAAATCAAGGCGAACTTGCGCGTCTTCAAGTTTTGTAACAACTGAAATGTTATCCCAGTTATTTCTTACTTGTACTTTTTCGTCAACACGGCGCAATACAATTTTAATGTTATTTTCTAACACTTTAGTAAAGCGTTTACGGACTGAACGGCTTTTAATGGCTATTTCAGGATGTAGTTTGACGATAAATTTAAGCATAGTTCACTCTTAGACTGCGGGAATTCGCGCTCCCAGGCATTTGGCGCGGGATTATAGCAAAAAATTCAGCGCCTAGGAAACAGCCTATTACTATCGATTAAACTACTGTTGGGGCTTGTTGCGCTAATTCAGTATATTTTTCACGTAGCAGATTCATTTTATCAATGCTTTTATCGGTACTGTACGCTCTAAATAATGTAAGTACTTTTAAAATGCCATGATATATATCTTGCTCAGCAAGCGTACCACTTGGCCTACGGGCTTTAATATAAGGCGTCCAAAAACTAACCGTTAGCTTTAGTGTATGTGCTAAATCAATGACATCTTGCTCATCAATAGCAATCATTTCACTGTCGCGAAGTCCTAAAATAATTTTACGAACTTGCTCTAACAACTCTAACTGAAAATCAATATAAGCTTGTTTTAAATCAGCATCTCTAGAGAGAATATCCCCGAGATTATCGTAAAAAAAATGATAGCGCCACATCAGCTCAAATAACGAATCTAGGTAAGCCGTTAAATGATTAAATGCATCATCATCTTTATTAATAGGTTTAAAGTGAGTATTTAAATGATCGCGATACAGCGCAAAAATATGACGGATAATGTCTTCTTTATTTTTAAAATGATAATAAAGATTACCCGGGCTCATCCCTAAGTTTGATGCAATATGATTTGTCGTTATTGCACGCTCACCATTTTCGTTAAACAACAAAATACTGGTGTGTATTATTTTATCCTTGGTATTCATATGCTAATACTCAAATTATCTATAGGCTACATTACACTCAAAAGAGGTAAACAGTATAAACAAATATGAATCATTAAAACACTCCCACCATGGACTGACCTGTTTAAAGAAAGTAAGTGTTTATATGCTTTTTTAGCTAGGCTGCTTTGTGGCATAAACACTGTTAAACTAGCGCTAAAATAATAAATAGTGAACATTATGAAAGTTATTGCAATTTACCCTGGCACCTTTGATCCACTAACTAATGGGCACACAGACCTTATTCAACGTGCAGCTAAAATGTTTGATACTGTATTAGTTGCGGTTGCTAATAACCCAAGTAAAAAACCCTGCTTTAACCTTGAAGAACGTGTTGAGCTTGCAAACTCTATTTTAAGCCACATAGATAATGTTAAGGTGATTGGTTTTTCTGGTTTATTGGCTGATCTTGCACGCGATCACAATGCTAATGTGCTTATTCGCGGTATTAGAGCGGTATCTGATTTTGACTATGAATTTCAATTAGCTAACATGAACCGCCGCCTGAACCCCGACTTAGAAAGTGTATTTTTAACACCCGCAGAGCGAAATTCATTTATTTCATCAACACTCGTTAAAGAAGTAGCTCGCCACAATGGTGATGTAAGCGAGTTTGTAGACCCGGTAATTGTTAAAGCGCTAAAAACTAAATTGGGCTGTGGTACCAGTTAATAATAAATAAGGCCTGTTAGCACTGAAATCCATTACTAATAGGCCCTTTTATTAAACACTTTATTTAGCTTTCCTTCTAACCAAGTAAGTTTTAAAACATCTTTACCTATAAAGAAAACTAAAACCATGGTCAAATCTGTAAAGTTTATACCTACTATGTACACCCACCAGAACCACCAAAATTCATAATGGTGCATAACATCATTATCTATATACATTGCAAAAAATAGTGAGGTGTTTATACCTAAACCAAATAATAAATAAATGTATACGCTGCTAATCTTTATAAAAAAACCAGATAAAATAATAACAAATAGAGTAATAATATCGAATAAGAAAAAATCGAAGTAAGTAATCGCGTCCATATCAATAAACATACTAGAAGAGTAAGAAAGTACCATGATGAAAGATAGCCAAACAATGCTTTTATCTGCGCTATTTATCGAACTTGCTAAAGAATATAAAAAAGCCATCAAAAAGCCCCATTGTACAAAAATACCTATATAAAAAGAGATATTTGTATTTAAAAGTAGCTCAACCATTTTACTCCAACACTAAATAAAAAATTATTATACCGCTTTACATATTACGGCAACATCAAATAAAGGCACAAAATCACTCTTCTTTTAAGTTGAGCTTTACTGCCTCAGCGATCTAAACTTAACTTTCTAACACATCTTAAAAGCTTGTTTAAGCCTAAAAAATCCTTATTGATGATTAATACCAATGCCATGGTAAAATCGACAAAATACATCCCGAATGTGTAAATGGTCCAAAACCACCAATAGTAAAGAGTGCCAACGATTACAATATCGTAATGCATACCCAGGAACAGACACGCATTAATAAATAGACCAACAATTACATAGACAAAAGCAATGGGGACAGGATTTTTACATACAGCTCGCCAAAGTAATAAAGTACCTATGGTAGCAAAATCAAAATAAAAGTAATTTAAGTGAGGAGTCGAAGTTCGAGGATCCATAAAAAGACTTGAAGTATAAGAAACCAGCATAATGAATGATAACTGTAGCAGGCTTTTATCTGCCTTATTTATACTTGCTGATAGATTATATAAAAATGAAATTAAAAAGAACCAAGTAAATAATAGCCCTATATTATCGCCTAAATCGACAAGACTCCAGAGTAGGTCAGCCATCAACTGTCCTTTTCAAACTAGTAATCAAACCATTTCTAAATTTCATCAAGTATAAAAAATCTTTGTTTATAAAAAATATAGCTACCATTATAAAATCAGCAGCGTTGACCCCTATCGCGTAAGCATTCCAAAGCCACCAGTAGCTTGTATTATTTGATATATAGATGTCGTAATGCATGAGAAAATGCAGGGTTGAGTTTATAGCTAAACCAGTAATAATATATAAATAGGTAATACCATCATGCCAGAGCCGCCTAAGGGAAATGATAACTAGGAGAGTTAAAATATCGGAAAACAAAAAATCTAGATAAGTTACCGTATCCATATTTTTAAATATACTAAACGAATATGAAACACTCATAACCAAAGACAAATACACTCTTTCTTTATTAGGCTTATTAATCGAATGAGCAAGGGAGTACAAAAAAGCCATAAGAAATCCCCATTGTACAAATGCACCTATGCACAGAGAAACTGTTGGGCTAATTAAAAGCTCATTCAATATTTTTCAACTTTTTAAAGTTCAATGTAACCCCTCTTTTAAAAATGGTATTTTTATTGAATACTAGTGAAAGAAACATTAAAACATCGAACATATTAACGCCAATAGAATAAACACTCCAATACCACCAAGGCTCATAGTTATATAAAACGTATAGATCGTAATGCAATATTAAGGTGAGCACAGCATTTATTATTAACGCAAAGATGATGAAGTGAAAAGCTATAGAGCGGTGAAGTACTTTAAAGTACTCTAAAATTAACAAAGCTAAAATTGTAATAAAATCGTAGAGCGCCCAATTTAAATATAAACTTTCTAATAAGTTTATATAACCACTGGAAATATATGAGCAGAGCATAAGCGCAGATAAATAAACCGAGGATTTATTTTCTTTATTTATACTGGAAGCTAAACAGTATAAGAAGGCCATTAAAAAGCCCCATTGAGAGAAAGCTTCTACATAATCCATCAGGGCTTCAGTAACGTACATTTAAACTAGGTCGTTATTTTTATTTTTCTCGATTTAAACAATCGAATTAATTTTCTTTTTATCCTGTGTAGCCCTAAAAAGTCTCTATCTACAATTAATGCTACAACCATTGCTAAGTCATTAAAAGCAACGAAACCTACATATATTTCCCAGAAAAACCATGGTTCATTATTTTTATACACATATACATCTAAATACATTAACAGTACTAATAGCATATTTATTGATAAACCAACGATCAAATATAAGAAGGATGTAGTTGTTTTTTTCAATAATTTAAAGCTAAAGATGAGTACAATAATAGTAATTAAATCATGAATAGCCCAGTCCAAATATGTGGTGTTATAGTATGAAAGCCACGTATAAAAGTAATCTGTGGCTGTATAAGATATCATCATGATTAATGAACTGAGTAATAAGGTAGTCTTTCTTTTAACGTCTAAGCTATATACAAAAACATTGAAAAAGAAGGCCATTAAAAAAGCCCACATAACAAAAGCTGATAATGAGAAAAGACCAAAAAACTCAGTTAAAAACATTCAATACCTTATTGCTACTTAGGACGAGTGCCTGTACCACCAGAAAGAATAGCAAGGCCACGTTCAACAGAGTTAACACTCGCAGCAGCCATACCTTCTTGAGAGATACTCACTGTATCAGATTGCAGGGTTTTAGGGCTAGCAGTTTGTTCCATTGCAGGCTTTAATTGTTGTGTTTTGTTGTATGCTTGCATTTGTACTTGGCTATTAGCTGAAACTTGCATGTGATTGATCCTTGTAAAAGTTTTAATTATATTTGGTGCAACTTTTAACCACATTATTATGTAGATAAATGCATCACCTGTTTAAAGTAGTGATAGCTATTTTGCTATCTACCTTATACAAAGCAACCAATGTGCCAACTTTTTTTGACACCTTAAAACTCACTCAAAACATACTTATATAATCAAACCAAACAGCTCCGACCAGTTTACTACAAACATAAAAAAACGCACAGGGATAACCGTACGTTTTTTGTATCCAGGGAGTTTAAGCTACGTATTTACACGGGATCTCCGCACGTGTACTTAGCTTCAAAATATATTCCATTGCTACTTCGTCACAATTTTCTTTACGAAGGCAAAGTTCACAATCTTTCATTACTTTTTCAGGCAAAGAGTCTTTGCTACAAAAAGTAAAACGTTGTTGTTCAAAAAAATCTGGTACGCGTGTTAATACAATAACTCGGTTAAGTGCCAGTTTTTTGGCTTTAGTAAGTAGATGATCTACAAGCTGTCTACCCTGCCCCGACACTTTACTTTTTGGGTCTATACCCAATGAGCGTATTTCAGCAAGGCCGGTATCGTAAATGTATAACGACGCACAGCCCGACACTTTTCCATTTATTTCCGTTACTGCAAACTCGTTAATAGAGTGCACCATATCGCTTTTTGCACGAGGCAGGTTTTCACCTACCGTTGCCCAATGCTGTATAAGTGTGGCAATTGCTTCTACATCATCTAAATTTGCATCACGTACCGTTATTTGCTGTTTTTTTTTGGCTTCTTTAACAGCATTAGTTACTTGTTCAATAGACGTCCCACCAAGGGCTTTACGTGCTTTTATACATGCATCAATTTCAAGTACTGGGTAAACATCGTCTTCAAATACAGTGTTTACTGATTTGTACTGCTCAAGCGATAGCTCTTCAAGCGTTTTACCTTCGCTAATCGCAAGCTGTACAAGTACACCTACAATGTGATGCCCTTCTCTAAATGGCACACCTTTAGCAACTAAGTAATCAGCAAGTTCGGTGGCATTTGCATGCCCTCCTTTTGCTGCAGCAAGTGTCTTATCACCGTTTACTTTAACGCCTTTAATACATGCTTGCGCCATATGAATACATGCAAGCCATGTTGGCATAGCGTCGAACAGGCCTTCTTTGTCTTCTTGCATATCTTTATTATAGGCAAGTGGCAGCGCTTTTAACGTCATCATCATAGCGCTAAATGCACCAAATACACGTCCGGTTTTACCGCGAATAAGCTCGAGTGCATCAGGATTTTTTTTCTGAGGCATGAGCGATGAGCCTGATGTTACGTTATCAGCAAGCTCTATAAATCCGGCTTCACCCGAATTATAAAAAATCAGATCCTCTGACATACGAGATAAGTGAATCATCGAAATAGACGCACAACTTAAAAGATCTAAAACAAAATCACGATCAGATACGCCATCAAGGCTATTTTTTGTAGCCGCTGTAAAACCTAATCCGTGTGCTAATGCTTGGCGATCAATCGGATAAGCTGTACCTGCTAATGCACCACTGCCTAATGGGCAAAAATTCATGCGCGCTTTAGCATCTTGCAGGCGGCTTTCATCACGCTCTAGCATCTCTACATACGCCATACACCAGTGGCTAAATAATACTGGTTGTGCGCGCTGTAAGTGCGTGTAACCTGGTAATATTGTGCCAAGCTCTCGCTCTGCAAGCGCTACAAACTCGCCTTTAAGCTGTGCAATAGCATCTAGTAAATGGTCAGCCGTATCACGGCACCATAATCTAAAGTCGGTGGCAACTTGGTCATTACGGCTTCGGCCTGTATGTAATTTTTTAGCTAAATCACCTACTTTTTCAATTAGAGCTGCTTCAACATGTGAATGAATATCCTCTGCACCTGAAGTAGCTACCGCTTGTGGATCTGCTTTAACTTCTTCAAGCAGCTCATTTAATGCAGCCACTAATTTTGTGTGCTCGTCACTTGAAAGTACACTTACCTGCTCTAGTGCACCAGCCCATGCCACAGAGCCAATAATATCTTGCTCTGCTAACTGGTAGTCAAAGGGAAGAGAGTCGTTAAATTGCTTAAACGCCTCATCTGGACCCGTAGAAAAACGTCCGCCCCATAATGCCATGAAATCTCTCCAAACCCTGTAGTGCCCCTTTTATAAGGGGCGTAATAAATTACTTTTTAGCGAGTGCTGAAATTCTGCTTGAAAGCGAGAATAAACGAATAAAGCCTTCAGCGTGTGATTGGTCATACACATCGTCTTCGCCAAATGTAGCAAATGCTTCGCTGTATAAGCTATTTGGTGACTGCTTTTGTACTGCAGTCACTTGGCCTTTGTATAGCTTAAGTACCACCTCGCCTGTTGCCGCTTTAGAAAGTGCTTCTGCACCGGCTAAAATAGAATCTTTGAGCGGCGTAAACCAACGGCCGTCGTATACTAAATGCGAAAACTCACCGCCCAGTACCTCTTTCCATTTACGACTTGCTTTATCAAGCACTAGCTCGTCAATGGCTTGAAGCGCAGCCATAATGACTGTGCCGCCTGGCGTTTCATAACAACCGCGTGACTTCATGCCAACTAAACGGTTTTCTACAATATCAACACGTCCAACACCATGAGGCGATGCAATATCGTTTAATTTTACTAAACAGTCATACGGTTTAAGTTCTACGCCATTTACAGCAACCACTTCACCTTCAACAACTTTTAAAGTTACTAGTTCTGATTTATCTGGTGCTTGCTCTGGTGAGTTTGTCCATGTCCATACTTGTTCAGTTGGTTGGCACCATGGGTCTTCAAGCTCACCACCTTCGTGCGAGATATGCCATGCATTAGCATCACGGCTATAAATTTTTGTAGCAGATGCTGAGCAAGGAATATCACGCTCAGCTAAGTAATCAAGTAATGACTCACGGCTCGATAAGTCCCACTCACGCCATGGCGCAATTACTTTTAAATCGGGGGCTAGTGCTGCAAAACATGATTCAAAACGAACTTGGTCATTACCTTTACCAGTACAGCCATGAGAAAGTGCATCAGCACCTACTTTACGCGCAATTTCAACTTGTGCTTTAGCAATAATCGGGCGCGCCATAGAAGTACCTAATAAATAAGTACCTTCGTAAATTGAGCCCGTTTTAAGCGTTGGGTAAATGTAATCACTTACCATTTCATCTTTTAAGTCAACTACGTAACATTCAGATGCACCAGAGGCGATTGCTTTAGCTTCTACGCCTTCAAGCTCTTCAGCGCCTTGACCTACATCAGCAACAAACGCGATTACTTCACAGCCGTAGTTTTCTTTTAACCATGGCACGATAGCCGACGTATCAAGACCACCAGAATAGGCTAAAACGACTTTTTTAATTGAACTCATAGGTGTTCCTTAACAAAATTTGGATTTAGTAATGTAACTAGCAGAGCATTTTGCGCATGCATGCGATTCTCTGCTTGTTGAATAATTTTTGATGCTGGACCATCCATTACCTCAGAGGTAATTTCAAATTCACGGTGTGCCGGTTGGCAATGTAATACCGTAGTCGCACCTGTTTGATCTAGCAATGCCTGATTTAATTGATAAGGCATGTATTTTTCTTTTACTTGCTCAAGCGGCGTTGTATCACCCATTGATACCCATGTATCTGCGTATACAACGTTTGCACCAACTGCAGCTTCAACTCTATCGCTCACCATGACTGATGCGCCATTCATTGCTGCAATTTGCTCTGCTTTTTTTAGTATTTGTGAATCTGGCGAACACCCTTTTGGTGTTACAGCAACAAAGTCAGTACCTAGCGTTGCGGCAAGTAACATCAATGAATGAGTTACGTTATTGCCCTCACCTAAGTAAGCTACTTTAAGCTCACTTACATCGCCATGTACTTCTTGAAGCGTTAAAAAGTCAGCAAGTGCTTGGCAAGGGTGGTACAAGTCACACAAGCTATTTACCACAGGTACCGATGAATATTCACCTAACGTGGTTAATGTGCTGTGCTGATTTACACGCGCCACAATACCGTCGGCCCAAGTAGAGATATTAAGTGCAAAATCTTTAATTGATTCACGTGCACCCATAGCGCCATTTTGCTGATCTAAATAAACAGCATGACCACCAAGGCGATTAATACCTATATCAAACGATAAACGTGTACGTAAACTTTGCTTTTCAAACAATGTTACGATTGATTTACCCGATAATACTTGGCTGTATTTTTCTGGCTTTGCTTTTATATCTTGCGCTAACTTTAATAAATTAAGTGCGCCTTCTTGGTCTAATTCTAAACCCGTTAAAAAATTCTCAAACATAATAAACCTATGGTGTAATCTTTGTTCCGACATGCTCACCTTGCAGCAGAGCAGTTAAATTTTCTGGCTTTTGCCAGCTGGAAATATACACACCGCGTCGTAAATGTTGGGCAGCGTGAAGGCTGGTCTTAACTTTGACCTCCATCCCGCCCACAATTACTCCATCTGTAATTAAAGTATCAATGTGTTTTGTGTCAAGTTGATGTAACGGTTGTTTATTTGCGTCAAGTACCGCTTCTACATCCGTCATAAAAATTAGTTCTGCATTTAAATTACTGGCAATAGCCGCTGCAGCTTCATCTGCATTTACGTTGTACCACAAGCCTTGTTCATCAAAGCCGATAGAGCTAACAATAGGTAAACGAGAAATTCTAAGTAAATCATTGATGATAGAATCTTCGTTACTTGTGCATTTACCCACTAAGCAAAGCGCTTTTAATTTTTGGGTTGCAGTCACACCCGCCTCAAAAAGACTTAAGCCGACAGGCTTATGCCCTGCGCTTATAGCTTGAGTCATTAATTGTTTATTAGCGCAACCTGCAAGCGCACCCACTATATAAGGCATTTGCTCTGCTGGACTAATACGTAAACCTTGGTGTTTAGCACTGGCAAAACCCGCTTGTTTTAACCATGTATCAACTAAAGAGCCACCGCCATGTACAATCACAAACTCATCATTTGTTTGCTCATTTAATACATCAAACAACGCTTTTGCTGCATTTTCTGTATTAAGTACTGCACCACCTAGCTTAATTACCCACGTTTTTTTACTCATTTAAAACGCTCCTTTTAAACCAGTGGTATGATCTAAATTCATAGAAATATTAATACACTGCAAAGCTTGTCCAGCAGCGCCTTTTAATAAGTTATCAATGGCAGACATTACAATTAACTGCGTGCCTTGTTGCTGCCAACCAATATCAACAAATGGTTGCTTAGCAACACCTTTAATTGACGGTATTTTATCGCCTAACAAACGAATTAATGGTTCGTTAGCAAGCACTTGATAAGCAGATGCAACGTTTTCCTTGGTAACGCCTGGCTTAAGTTGTACATAAATAGTTTCTAAAATACCGCGCGCAAAGCTACCTAGATGCGGTGTAAATAACACTTTGTGGCCAAGGTGTTGTTCAATTTCAGGACCGTGGCGATGGTTAAACAAACCATAAGGTGCAAGCGATACCTCACAAAAATGTGTTCCTACACTCGCTTTACGCCCGGCACCCGTAACACCCGAAACGGCATTAATAATAATACTTTCGCTGCTCAATAAGCCTGCTTGTTTAAGCGGTTTAAGTGCATTGAGCGCCGCTGTTGGGTAACAGCCTGCAACAGCAATTAGCTTTGCGTTAGCGATAGCATCACTGTTCCACTCAGCTAAACCGTAAGCCGCTTCATTTAAAAGCTCTGGGTGTTGATGCTCAAAACCATAGTAAGTAACGTAATCATCATTACTTGCTAGACGATAGCCACCAGATAAATCAAATACTTTTTTACCCATAGCTAAAAATTGAGGCGCTAAATCAACACTTACTTTGTGATCGGTACATAAACACACATAGTCAGCATCACTTTGAATGTCATCAAAAGCTGATGCACTAAGAGGAAGTAAAGGACAATCTAGTAAGCCAAGGTGCTCTGGGTATAAATCACTTAGTAATTTATTTTTATCTAAGCTACCCTCAGATACATAACAGCCTGTTAAGGTAAGGTTTGGATGATTAGCAACTAAGCTTGCTAACTCTGCGCCGCTATAACCGCTTGCGCCAATAATAACTACATTCATTGATTACTCGTTATTTTAAAATTTACTGCTAAATATATATGTTGTTCGCTTAAACTAGCTAAGACGCTAAATTAAGACTTAATTTAATGAATTTGTAGATTATCGTCGCATTATTTTCATAGCTTTACTTTAATATATTTATGCTTAAAAAGTGAATTGATATTCATCATAAATACTTTTATATTGTTATGCAATTAAATTGAATAATAATTTTGGATTTTTTTATGCCTTTGCCTTCGTTTATTTCTATGTATCAACAATTGATTGCAGCCCCTTCTATTAGTGCAATTGAAGACAGCTTGTGTATGAGCAATAAAAACGTAATTGAACTCCTTGCGAGGTGGTGCGAAAAACTCGGTTTTACGTGTGAAATTATTGAATTAGAAGGAGGTAAAGGCCGCTTTAATTTATTAGCAAAGCGTGGAAAAGGCGATGGCGGGTTAATGCTTGCGGGCCACACTGATACAGTGCCTTTTGATGACAGCCGCTGGAACCACAATCCGTTTAAACTTACCGAACTAGACAATAAATTGTACGGGCTGGGAAGCATTGATATGAAAGGATTTTTTGCTTTTGTATTACAAGCAATTAGTGAACTTGATGAAAAGCAGCAAACTCAACCTATTTTAATACTCGCCACTGCCGATGAAGAAACAACTATGGCAGGTGCACAGCAAATATGTAAGCACCCTAATTTAAAACCTGCACGCTGTATAATTGGCGAACCTACTGATATGACGCCAGTATTTATGCACAAGGGCCATATGAGTACAGCAATAAGAGTGGTTGGTCGCTCTGGGCATAGCTCAGATCCCGAACGTGGCCTTAACGCCATTGAAGTAATGCATAAAGTGATTACAAAATTGATGATCTTAAAAGAGCAATTAAAGCATAAGTATTCAATAAATCACTTTGAAATTCCTTATCCAACATTAAACTTAGGTAATATTCATGGTGGCGATAATGCGAATAGAATTTGTGGTTGCTGTGAAATGCATATAGACATGCGCCCATTACCAGGTTTAAGTGTACAAGAACTACAAGCATTAGTGCTTGATGCAACAAAAGAGATAAATCAGCAATACCCAAATGCGGTGAGCGTTATTGATTTACATGAACCAATCCCGGCATTTAGTGGTAGCACCGACAGTGCTTTAGTTAAAATGGCTGAAAAAATAGCGGGGCAAAAAGCGGTCGCGGTAAATTATTGCACTGAAGCGCCGTTTATCCAGCAACTCGGTTGTGAAACGATTGTAATGGGCCCAGGCTCAATTAACCAAGCGCATCAGCCTGATGAGTTTTTAGCGATGGAAAAAATAAAACCATCACAACAAATAATCACCAATATCATAAAAGCAAACTGCTTTAGCAATCAGAGTTACTAACTGCTTATAACAACACAAAATAATAAAGGCGCCAATTGGCGCCTTTATTAATACAAAACTAAGGCTTAATCACCTTTAACTTCTAAGTTAATAAACTTAACTAGCTCTTCAGGTTGCCCTACTAGCATCATAACCTGTTGGTTAATTTCCATCATAGTTTTACCTTCAGGTAGCTTTGCAGACACACTGAATGAATTTAAACCTTTAGCAAAGCTTGTTAAAGCCTCTGCAATATTTTCAGTTACAGGAGCCTGTTGTAACTGCTGCTCTAACATCATTTCCATTTGCTCTAGCGTCATGCCTTGCTTTTCAAGCTCGCTTGATAGTAAGTCTTTTAACTTACCTTGGTTATTTAAGGCAAAGCTAACATTGCGCGGCTCTAACTTACTCATTGCTTGCATAACAAGTGTTTGCTGCTGTAACTCTTGCTCATAAGTAAGTGGCTGGTTACCCGCTTCTTGCTGCGCTTTACTAATCGCCAATGAAGCATCCATTAATGCTTTCGAATTAGCCAAGCCCATATCCATATTAAAACTAACAATGTCTTTTGCATCAAGCTTAACGACTACATCACTATTGCCAGACTCTTCATCGTAATCAAGTGATGAATGTAAGTCGTAACTTGCCGACGCGAGCATTTCGTTTGTATCAGCAGGTAATTTTGAAACAAAGTCTTTATCAAACTGAAAGCTTTTTACATCAAATGATGTATGCGGTGATATTTTATCTGGCTCGTAACCAGTTATTTCAATGCTTTGAATATTAGCAACATTGTCGCCCTCTGGGCTTATTACTTCCATGTTTGTTATTTCTACGCTTTTTGAAATAACACTTGCCGATAAACCAGCGTATTTAAATGTAGCGCCAGTTTGCTCGCTTACTAAAGCAAGTTGCTTATCTACTTCTGCACGCACTTCTTGTGTAGCTACATAATTTGCATAGCTCACGCCGCCAACGCCCGCAGCTACAATCGCTGCAACTATTACTAACTTTTTCATGTTATTTCCTTATTCTATTCTTTGTGTAAACCGAGTTTTATTAAGAGTAACATTACACATTAACACCCGTAAGTATTAATTAATTAAACTAAGCAACTCATGTACTGTTTTAACTGGGGTAATTTTAGCGCCCAGCCCTTCCATCGACTTATGGTAATTACGAAATGGAATATATATTTCTGTAAAACCATGTTGTGCCGCTTCTTTAACACGTGGTACTCCACTGTCAATTGGGCGTACATCGCCATTTAAGCTAAGCTCACCCATAATACACGTGGTACGAGGCACAACAAATTCGTTTAAGCTGCTAAGTAACGCGGTTACTAATGCTAAATCAATACAAGTTTCTGTTTCATCTATTCTTAGGCCACCCACAATATTAAAAAACGTATCGTGGAATATTTTGGTTTTAGTGTGTTTGCGTAATATGCCAGTCAGCATTTTTATGCGGTTCATGTTTAAACCAACGCAAACACGCTGCGGAAATTCCGCCTCGGTTTCGGTAGTTAAACATTGAATTTCAAGTAGTAAATTTCGATTACCTTTACGGATACAGGTAATTGTAGAGCCTGGCGAGTCAGTTGTAGACCCCGATAAAAATATTTCGCTCGGGTTATCAACGCTTAACATTCCACGTTCGCACATTTTAAAAATGCCAACGGTATCTATATCACCAAAGCGGTTTTTATTTGCCCTAAGGGTTCTAATTTGCCCATCGTTGGTGTCTATGTGTAAAAGCGCATCGACAATATGTACAAGTGTTTGAGGACCTGCTATTTCGTTATTTTTATTTACATGAGCAATAATGAACATGGTTACATCATTTTGCTTACAGTATTGAGTCAATGCTTGGGCGGCGCTTTTTACTTGCGAAGGGGAACCTGGGCTACCATTTGCAGTTTCGGTTACAACCGCTTGAATAGAGTCAATAACAGCAAACTTAATTTTATTTTTCTCGAGCTCTTCAATGATGGTTTCAACACTGGTTTCTGAAAGTAAATAAAGCTCGTCAGGGTTATAGTTTAACTTTAAACGATTTACCCTGTTTTTAAACTGCGATAATGACTCCTCGGCCGTACAGTAAAGTGACGGCATACGTTGTGACATTCTCGCTACTAGGTCAGATAGCAATGTTGTTTTACCAGCACCTGGATCACCCGAAATTATATTAACAGAGCCGGTAGTTACACCACCGCTTAGCACACGATCGAGCTCGCCGATTTCTGTCAGCTGTTTTTCTGCCTCTGACGTAGCAATATCATTAATTTTTTTAGAGCCGCCACCAGCACCGCCAGCATAGCCACCTACATTTGCTCGAACTGACGCTTTTTTACTCTGCCCTGCTGAAGGTTTAAATTCTGCTAATGTGTTCCACGCACCGCAGCGGCATTGACCCTGCCAACGTGGGTAGTTCATGCCACATTCTGTACACACAAACTCTATTTTTGCCGCTTTAGTCATTTATAACCTTATCTACGATTCTCTAATTTTAAAAACATTTACTGTTAATAACTTATTTTGCCACTTCAAACATTTACTTAGCAACAAACTCTTGCCTGCGTAAAAATCTAGCGTCACAATCATTAAATACACATGGTGTTTCTTTTTAGCTATAATTTAGGGCATACTTTTTGCTTTGAAATAGTTTAAAGTAACTTGCCAACAAAATGGCATATAACACATAATAACAAGAGCTAAACAGTAGTAACTAAAATAATTGTACCTATATTAATAACATAGCGCGATTTAACGTTTATTGAACTTCTAATAAATGGACTTAACAGTATACCTACTTTTTCAATTAGACGGTGATGGTTTTATAAATGGCTGATGACATAATGCTCAAACACGAAGACCTCGTGAATGAGTTAAAAACATATTTAGGCAATGCTAAATTTGACCTGATTTTCAAATCAAAAACCGCTGGGTTAACCAAACCTGAGCAATTTTTGATGAAAATGGAAATGTCACGCTTATCTCAGCCAGTGGCACGCTTTGTTGATCTTCGTGGATTAGTGACGGGCCAAGTAAAACCGTATGAGCATAACGGCAAACAGCACTTTATGGATGACACAGCCATTGAAGTGTTTGAAAAAGCACTTAAACAGCATGGTGAATATACCCTAGCCGTTTACGAAGCCGTAATGAATACAGAAAATAACCACCGCGTATTACAAAAACAAGCCGCCGAAAAATCAGAACTACAAGAATCAGAAAGTAACTTAAGCACTGAAGTAATTAAGTTTGCCTCTTACGAGAGCCGCCGTGAAGAACGGATGAATTACTCAATAAAAGTAACTATTGATTACAAAGATAAAAAGAACATTGCTGCTAGCACCTCAGATATATCTTTAAGCGGTTGTAAAGTTAAGCTTGCAACGCGCTACTCTATAAAAAAAGGTGAACTAATAGCAATGCGCTTGGTAGGCCTTGAACAAGACTTTGAACTTGGCCTAAAAAACGGTATTCAATACGAAGTTGTTGCCGTTGAAAATATCTCTCGTGAATACAACCACATTCGCTTAAAACGCACTTATATCGAAAATAACGATGCCTTTAATGACTTTTTAGAAAGCTTTATTCACGGTAATAAACGTCGTTATAAAGTAAATTTAGATAACACGCTCGATGCCGTAGTATCAAAGGGATATGAGCAATACTACATTCCTCGTGTAACGTCTTTATATGTATTTTTAAGCAAAAAAGATGAACAGTATTACCCAAGCCTTAGCCTTACTACTGAAAATAATATTTTTATCCAGCGCTATTTTACCGATGAAAGAAAAACACCGTGTTTGTACAATATACTCAATCATCAGCGCATTACACAATTACTAACCCAAATTACCGCGGTCAAAGAAGATTACCTCTATACATTTACACATATATCATCGGGTAAAATTTACTATTACTCTGCGACACGAACTGAGCTAAATAATAACCCTAAATTACGTGATCTATTTTTAGGTTTTGGTAGCCAAAAAGAAAGTTGGCAGTGCTTTAAAATACAAATAATGCCAAGTCATCCAGATGATTCTTTTATACCGCTTTCATTACCTAATAGTGCTGGCGCTAATATTGAAAAACTCAACAAGCCGCCTTCCCCTCGAGTTAAAGGCCTTATAAAAGACGTTAAATATATTGTTGTACTTACAAGTATTGGCAATAAAACAGAGCAAGCAGATTATAAACAACTTACTTTTGATAAAGCGTTAGTAAATCAGCTTAAACATTTTGGCCACGCAAAACATAAAACGCCACCTTATTTAGATATTGTGCCACTTGAATACGTAAATTTACGCTCGCATAAGCGCTACCTTTATAAAACACCGGTTAGCGTCACTATTAATGATGAAGTATTTAACGGTTATACACGTGACTTTTCTGTAATGGGTTTGCAATTAGAGTGCGAGCAACCAGTCACATTTAAAAAAGGTGATATAGTACTTTTAACATTTCCTGAGCTTCAAAAAATAACTAAAAAGCATAAGCTTAGCGAACTAAAGTACGAAATAATGGCCATTAGTAAGTCATTCACTACTATTAACCTAAAAGCGAATCGTATTGCTGATTTACCCCATGCTGGCGTGACTTTTTTCACTCAGCTAATAGAAGGTAATAAAGACAAACTTAAAGTATCTGAAGAAGCGCCAAAAGTAGAAGGCTTATCTACCGCGCTTAGAAATATGGTTACAAAAAGTGTATGCCAATTTCCGCTGTATTTACACAAAGAAGCTGCACACTTTAAAACAGGTGCAATTGGTTATGGCTTATACGCCAGTCCTATGCATGTTATTTTGCAAAATTTTGGCTTATTAGGTAACAAAACTGACTTTTCGAGTATCCTTACCGAAGAGCAAATTATTAATGTAATAACGCCTAATATTAAAGATCGCAGTCGCCAAGACGCACCGCTTGCTTTTACACTCGCTATTAATTTCGACCCTCGTAAGGGCAAAATTGAAGAGGCTATTGTTAGCCAATGCGCTTTAGGTGAAGACTACTCAAGCTTTTATAAACAAATTAGTAAAGGCATTACATCACAACTTATATTTGTGATGCGTTTGTATATTTCGCGCACAGGTCGCCCCGATACTGACTACCTATCTAATGAGCTTAAATACGTAAGCCAATATGCAATGCATAAAGCAAAAGATTTAGAAGAAGCATTATGGGCTGTTGCAGGCGTGGGGGACGTAGTAGATATAACTGAAGAAGCTCTAAGCCATTTAGAGCTTAAAAAAGAGCAAGTTGAACAAATGGGCCGCCGTAAACTAATCTGGTTAAACCGCTTACGCTAAGCGGTTTAACTTAAACAACTTTAAAGAGCGGGCTCTCTATCTAACGGAATGGCCAACATATACAGCAATTGCAATAATGACCCTTCACAAATAGCCGCTTGTGCTTGCTCAACTACTTTAGGTTTGCCATGCACTGCTACACCTAGGCCAGCTTTAGCCATCATGATTAAATCGTTTGCGCCATCGCCAATAGCAACTGTTTGCGACTTCTCAAGCCCTAATTTATGTTGTAACGACTCTAGAATAATTGCTTTTTGTTGTGCATCTACAATTGTACCCAGTACTTTACCTGTTAGTTTATCGTCTTTAAATTCGAGTACATTAGCGTGCACTTCATCTAAATTAATAAGCTCTTGAACGCGCTCTGCAAACGGTACAAAACCACCTGATGCAATTGCTAAATACCAGTCATGCTGTTTTAGAATTTGACACAGCACTTTAATACCCGGCATGAGTGGCAATGCACTTTTTAGCTCTTCAATTAAGCTTTTTTCAACACCAGCCAGTTTAGCTACGCGCTGATTTAAACTCTCGCTAAAATCAAGTTTACCCGCCATTGCAAGTGCGGTTACAGAGGCAACTTCGTCGTAAACATCCGCAAGGCGTGCTATTTCGTCTATGCACTCAATAGTTATTGCAGTTGAATCCATATCCATAACCAATAAACCAGGCTCATATAAATTAGGCGCAGTAGCAACTTGCACTAATTGACAATCTAGAGTGCTTGAAAACTCTTGTAGTACTAACGGGTTTATAGCTTCCTCTGCATTTTGCGCGTAAAAACACAGTGCTGGAGCTAACCCTAAATCTGGTTGATATTGACATATAGCACTGACTGTTTGGTTATGCGTAGCTAAAAAATCAATAATGCTAACAATGTGTTTTTCTTCAAAATCACCCGCAAATGCGATACTAAATAACCCTAATGCTTTGTTTGGTATATAATTGAGAGGTGTAAATACACCACCACTATAGCTAAACCATTTATTTAGAGTTAAGTGTTGTAATGGTTGCTCAGCAGCTTGCTGTGCCATGTTGATTTGCGACATGGGATCTCCGTGTTTATTTTTATTTTCCTGATAATTGGCATATCATAACTGGTATTCTCAACACTAAATTCGCCATCAGGTGGGGTTTAAGGTTATAGTTAGTGTAGTTGTAACATCAAATCAAAATGCTGTCAGTAGCATAAACGGTGACTATGAAAAATAACCATATTAAAAACCCTATTACTGCTTCTCAAAGAAAACGACTTGTTCGCTTAATACTAGCGGCTGGTTGTTTTGTATTACTAAGCTGGGTAGGTGTTAATAGTAGTTTTCAGAGTCATCAGTTACTTTATGATAGTGCCGATAGCACGGCAAAAAGCCTCACTCAGTTTATGGCTTTAAATGTTAAAACACCGCTTATTGAAAAAAACAAACCACAGCTCAACGCCATTTGTAACGATATAAGTAAAGATGAATTTGTACTTTCTGCGACTATTTATGATCAACAAGGCATTTTAATTGCTAGCAGTGACAATTGGCAGTCACATCATATTTATGGACAACTCCCTGACTCTACACCGGGTATTAGTAAACTAAAAACACCTTTTATGGAACCCGTGATAAGCGATGATGATCGCCCTATAGGCTTTGTGTCTGTTACTTATTTAACTCGCGCCGCAATATCCGACAGCCATAATCATTTTCATGACTTAGGTCGACAGGTACTATTAATGCTAGTGATTGCATGTATTTTTACGTGGCAGTTAGGGCGTGGATTAAAACGTTGGCAGGTAAATCGCTATATGCAAAAAACATCTGAACAAGAATCGTAAAGCTGCTTTGCAAGCGTCCCTCTTTCACTATGTGGCTTTAAATCACATAACGCGTTAAATACATCAGGTATATGCAGTGGCGTGTTAACTTCACCTTGATGACCGCTTAACGGCATTGAAGGTGAGTCGGTTTCAAGCACTAAGTGCTCTGGCTCAATAGCAGCAATAACAGCGCGTGTTTTAACTGCGCGATCATAGGTAATAACACCGCCTATGCCAAGCTTAAAACCCTGCTTAATATAGTACTGCGCTTGTTGAAGTGAGCCCGAAAAGGCATGAATCACTCCCCCGTTTTTTGGCTTACACCGCTTAAACGATTGCGCAATTAAATCATGGCTTTGCCTATGATGCACAATGAGCGGTAAGTTAAGCTCATTAGAAAGCCCTATTTGCTGCTCAAATAAATAAGTTTGTTTAGGAAGGTTTTCAATACTTCGATCAAGCCCGCACTCCCCAATAGCTACCAACTGATGCTTATTTGCAGTCGCGAATTCAAATAACGCTTCTATGTGCGATTCTTTATGTTGCTCTAAAAAGTAAGGATGTAGCCCTGCGGCTATTTTTATACTTGGGTAAGTTGCTTTGAGTTTTATGAGGGTATGCGATTGAGCAAGCGTAATACCCGGCACAACAAACTGACTAACTCCCTTTGCTACACACTCGTTTATGAGCGATTCACGATTCGAATCAAACTCGCTAAAGTCGAGGTGGCAATGAGAGTCAATAAATTGCACGGTTACTTACTCATCTATTTATTAAGGATTTAAGCGCGTAACTTGCCAGCTATTATCTGCTTGACGCTGGTACATAAAGCGGTCATGCAAACGATGCGCCCCACCTTGCCAAAACTCAATTTTAGTGGGTACTACACAATATCCGCCCCAAAAATCAGGCAATGGAATTTCACCTTTAGCAAACTTACTTTTCATGTTGGCGAAGGTTTCCATGAGTACTTTACGTGATGACACCGGACGACTTTGCGCTGACGCCCACGCAGCTAATTGGCTTTCTTTAGGACGAGATAAAAAGTACTTTGCCACGGCAGATGTAGGTAATGGTTTAGCCTCGCCATATACAATAACTTGGCGTTCCATGTGGTGCCACGGAAAGTGCAGCGATATTTTGTTATTACCTTTAAGCTCTTGCGCTTTACGCGAACCTGTATTGGTAAAAAATACAAAACCGTTATCATCCAGATGCTTTAAAAGCACAATGCGCTGTGAAGGCTGACCGGTTTCATCAACAGTTGCTACAACCATCGCAGTTGGATCGGGTAACTGGCTTGCCACTGCATGCTCAAGCCATGTTTCAAACTGCTTAAACGGATCATCTTGCAAGTTATCTTCGCTTAACGCGTCTTGCAGGTATTCACGGCGGATATCTTCGAGTTTCATAACAAGTCCTTTAAATAAAGCCTAGAAAAGAGCTTAGAGTAGCGAGCTTAAAACAATAGATGTTGAGTAATAACAAATATTAAGATTCAGGTGTATGCGATAGCAATAACACCGAGTCTCAGGTGTATTCGATAGCAGTAAACATAGAGTCTCAGGTGTATCGTTGGGTTTCGTTTCACTCAACCCAACCTACAACGTAAACTACACAACTCAGATATCTGCAAGTGTAGGAGTGCTAGCAAGGCGGTAAAACTATTTATGCCAAGGAGCATACGGTTTGTATGTGACTTTGGCTAAATAAACTTCTTAACGCAGCTAAAGCGAACTACACAACTCAGATATCTGCAAGTGTAGAAGTGCTGACAAGACGGAGTGCTTTTTTATGCCAAGGAGCATACATTTAGTATGTGACTTAGGCTAAAAAAGCACGACAACGCAGTCAAAGCGAACTACACGCAGCAGAAGGTGATTACATTTGCTCCATAACTTCAATGCCTAGCAAATCCAATCCGGTTTCTAATGTTTTAGAAACCAAATTACACAGCACTAAGCGGCTATCGCGCACGCTTGGCTCTACGCCCTCTTTAAGTACTGGGCAGGCTTCGTAAAATGTCATGTATAAGCTTGCTAGCTCATATAAGTAACCACATAGTACGTGCGGTGTTGCTTCGCTGATCATTAAATCAAGTACTTCTTCAAGCTGTAGTAGCTTAAGCGCTAGTGCTTTTTCTTGAGGCTCAATAATTGCAACATCTGAATTTAATGTAGCTGCATCAACGCCTGACTTACGGAAAATACTGCGTATACGTGTATAAGCATATTGTAAATAAGGAGCGGTTGCGCCTTCAAAGCTTAGCATGCTGTCCCAGTTAAAAATGTAATCGCTGGTACGGTGCTTAGAAAGGTCGGCGTATTTAACTGCGCCAATACCTACTTTACGTGCAATCTCGCTGCGATCGCTATCACTTAAATCAGACTCACGTTCAGCTAGTTTTGCGGCTGCACGGTTAATTGACTCTTCTAATAAATCAGCAAGTTTTACTGTGCCGCCAGTACGTGTTTTAAATGGTTTGTTATCGGCGCCCATCATGGTGCCAAACGGGCAAAACTCGTAACTTGTTTCGTCTCGTAATAAACCTGCTTTACGCGCTGTTAGCTCTACTTGATTAAAGTGTAGGTTTTGACGTGCATCTACAAAAATTAAGATACGATCAGCACCTAATTTATTTGAACGATAATCACATGCCGCTAAATCTGTTGTTGCATATAAAAAACCACCGCCAGATTTTTGTACGATAAACGCTGAAGGCTCGCCATCTTTATTAGCTAGCTCATCTAAAAATACAACTTGTGCGCCTTGCGACTCTACTGCAATATTTTTATCTTTAAGTAGGCTAATAATATCGTTAAGTTCTGCGTTGTATGCGCTTTCAGCCATAATATCAGCTTGAGTAAGTGTTACATTTAAACGCTTGTATACTTCTTCAGAATGCTTAACTGAGGTAGCTATAAACAGTTTCCAAAGTTTTTCACAGTGCGCATCGCCGCCTTGTAATTTAACAACGTAATTACGTGCTTTATCAGCAAAGCCTTCTTCGTCGTCAAAGCGTTTTTTAGCATCGCGGTAAAAGGTTTCTAAATCAGCAAGCGCTACAGAATCTAAATCAACACCTTGGCTAATTTGATCTTCCAAATGCGCGATTAACATACCAAATTGCGTGCCCCAATCACCCATGTGATTTTGACGTACAACCGTATCGCCTCTAAATTCAAGCGCACGCACAATTGAGTCACCAATAATGGTTGAACGTAAATGGCCTACGTGCATTTCTTTAGCAAGGTTTGGTGATGAATAGTCAACAACCACTTTTTGCGGGTTAGCATGCTCGTTTACAGCAAGCTTTGCATCACTGTTAGCTGCTTTAACGCTTTGAGCTAAAAACTCAGGTTTTAAATGAATATTAATAAAACCTGGGCCAGCAATTTCAGTCTTTTGAGCAATATCGCTTACATCAAGATTATCTATAATTTTTTGCGCAAGCTCACGTGGGTTGCTTTTCATTTTTTTAGCCGCGCCCATTGCTGCATTAATTTGGTAATCACCAAATTGTGGACGTGTGCTTTGTGTTACTGCTGGGTTTGTATCTTCAGGTAAGCCTGCGCCCGCCATAGCGGCAATGGCTTTTTCGATTAAAATAGTACGAATATTCATATTTTTTACCTTTGTAAGCCCGCCAAAGCAGGCTTTCAGTTAACTGTAGTCAGTCGATTCTAGTTTTCGCGAGTGTGGTTAAATGTCACTTCTGGGTAACGCTCTACTGATAAATTAAGATTTACACGGCTCGGCGCAATGTAAGTTAAGTTATCGCCACCATCGAGTGCTAAATTACTTTCGCACTTGCGCTTAAAGTCTTCAAACTTTTTAACATCGTCGCTGCTTACCCAACGCGCTGTATTTACGTTTACACCTTCGTAAATAGCATCTACGTTATATTCGGCTTTTAAGCGCGCTACAACTACATCAAACTGAAGTACACCTACCGCGCCCACAATTAAATCGTTGTTTATAAGCGGTCTAAATACTTGCACAGCACCTTCTTCAGAGAGCTGTACTAAGCCTTTTAATAATTGCTTTTGCTTAAGTGGATCGCGAAGACGAATACGGCGGAATAATTCAGGCGCAAAGTTAGGGATACCGCTAAATTTAAGTTTTTCGCCTTGTGTGAACGTATCACCAATTTGAATGGTACCGTGGTTATGCAAACCAATAATATCGCCCGCGTAAGCGTCAGCTGCGCGCTCACGATCGCCCGCCATAAAGGTTACCGCATCAGAAATGCTCACTTGCTTGCCAATTCGCACGTGATTCATTTTCATGCCTTGGCTGTACTTACCCGATACAATACGCATAAATGCAATACGGTCACGGTGTTTAGGGTCCATGTTGGCCTGAATTTTAAATACAAAACCAGTAAAGTTTTCTTCAGTTGCAACAATAAGTCTGTCTTCGGTTTCACGAGGCAGTGGCGTTGGTGCCCATTTAGTTAAACCATCTAAAACGTGGTCAACGCCAAAGTTACCAAGTGCGGTACCGTAATAAACTGGCGAAAGCTCACCTGCTAAAAACAGATCTAAATCAAATTCGTTTGATGCGCCAATAACAAGCTCAAGCTCGTCGCGTAATTGCGCAGCTAAATCTTCACCAATGGCAATATCAAGTTCTGGGTTATCAAGACCTTTAATGGTACGAACTTCTTGAATTTTATGACCTTGACCTGTTTTGTATAAAACAGCTTCGTCATTATGAATGTGATAAACACCTTTGAACTCTTTACCACAACCAATTGGCCAAGTAATGGGTGCACAGGCAATATTTAGCTCTGTTTCAACTTCGTCAAGCACTTCCATTGGGTCGCGAATTTCACGGTCACATTTATTCATAAACGTAACAATTGGCGTTGTACGCAGGCGTGTAACTTCCATTAGCTTACGGGTACGATCTTCTACACCCTTTGCCGCATCAATAACCATTAAACACGAATCTACCGCAGTTAATGTGCGGTAAGTATCTTCCGAGAAATCTTCATGTCCTGGAGTATCAAGTAAATTAACAAGTGCGTTGTTATATGGAAACTGCATTACAGAGGTAGTAACAGATATACCACGTTCTTTTTCCATTTCCATCCAGTCAGACTTTGCATGCTGGTTAGAGCCACGGCCTTTTACAGTGCCGGCTCGTTGAATAGCTTGTCCGAATAACAATACTTTTTCGGTAATGGTTGTTTTACCAGCATCTGGGTGAGAGATGATAGCAAAGGTTCGTCGTTTATTAATTTCGCTAAGGAGATTTTGATCTGCCATTAAAAAAGTTCTTTTAGTTTGTATACGGATATTATCCACTTTAAGTATGCTGAGCTTTCAAGGCTTAAATAATACCAATTGCATTAAATTAGCGTTCTATTATAGCGATAATAAAATAGCGCAATAACAAGGCGAAATTATCACATAGAGTTATTCTCTATGAATAATTTTTAACGTAGTTAGTGAGTTATTTAATACGCTAGAACGATCTTGTTTTAATAAAATTGGTATAGAGCAACCTCGAAAGCTCAACACACCATCAGAAAAGCCCTAAATTGGCCCTTCACATGCGATCCGTTATGTTAATCGTAATTGAAGACTATTTTCGCTGATCTTGGCCTTATAAACAATCAATGGTTGGTTATTAGCTGATCTTTTTTATTAATATGGATTTTGGGAAGCCTAACTGCAAATGAGGTACAAAAAAATCAGTAATAAGCCAAATAAATAGGATCAGCACACAATACACCAAGCCTCTGCACACCATTAGAATTTTTAAGCCTTGCTTGAGAATATAACCTAGTGGCCCGGCTAACAGCCCTGCGTTAACCCACTGGTATTTATAACTGAGAGTAAATTAGAATATTCAATTTTAAGTGATAGCATTTATCTTTAAAAAAATGACTTTAAAAGATGTAAATTTATGTAAACTTTTTTGAACAATAAAATAACGGTTATAAGCATGTAACTTATTAAATTAAAATAACTTAATAAAATAAAAAAACACCAATACAGAGCTAAATACCATGCAACTACTGATTGTAATTTAGCCACCAAGACCGCCACAAGCTTGTGTAATAAAGTCGTAACGCATATTATTGATAGATTGCATGGAGGATAAGTCGTTTGGTCATGAAAACCAGTAAGTTAAGTATTAGATTATTATGGTATATAACACCCCTTGTTATTCTACCGCTGCTATTTTTAGGTGGCTTTACGCTCACCAATGTAACTAATTCAACACAAAAACAAGCTGATTTAATAATGAGCCGTTTTGTTGAGCAACAACAGCAAAAAATATTTAATTATATCGACTCTTTTCACTCTACAGCAAAACTACTTTCAACCTCGCCAGTACTTAGTGATTTTTTAGCAAACGACATTCGTGCCAACGGTAATTACACCCGAAAACTTGGCGCGCTTATGGATGTATTTGCCAGTTACAGTGAGGCTTATCCCGATATAATTAGCATTAATTTAGTTTCAGCCAGTGGGAAAAGCGATGCCTACTACTCTAACAACCTAACAACAGCGCCTAAAAGCTACCCGTTTTTTAATCAAGTATTGCAAAGTAATTTAAGTAAACAGCAATTTATGATTCAAAAGGATGATGGCACCACTAGTTTGTATTTTATTCAACGAATTTATAGTGTTGATTACTATTTAAAACGACCACAGCAGCTTGGTTTTATTGTAATACATATAGAACCTTCAATACTAAACTCTAGTATTTTAGAAGCGCCATATAACAACACGCTTAATTTAATGTTGACTAAAGACGGGAAAATTTTATTTAGCTCCGATTACAATATGCGTGGCCAATACATAAGCGAGTACGAACTTAATCAAGTGCACGACCTCGCTGATATCGGCATGCTTTCAACTATTGAACTCTCAAGCATAGACAAAATAGAGCGAATGATTTTTGCAGTGCAAATGCCCGGCGGATATTATTACGTATCGACCATTCCCAAAGGGGTGCTTTATCAATCAGGTAAAGCCATAAGTTTAATAACAGGCTTAATTGTTATTATTTCGGTGATCACCCTGCCAATATTAATTTTTGTAGTGGTCCGCAATTTATTACTTAACCCAATTGAGTTACTCGGGGCTGCAAGTCATCGTGTTGGTGATGGCGATTTGTCGGTGCACTTACCAGCTCATACAAATGATGAAGTAGGTGTTTTATTTAACGACTTTAACCACATGGTTAATCAAATAAGGCACTACCAACAACAGCTTGAAGAATACAAACACCACCTTGAAGATAAAGTGGAAAGTCGTACCCAAGCACTTGAAGCTATGAACAGCCAACTTGAGTTAGCTATTGGCCAAGCTGAGCAAGCTAATCAACTTAAGAGTCGTTTTTTAGCTAACATGAGTCACGAAATACGCACGCCGCTCACGGCCATTATGGGCTTTACAGAGCAGTTACTACACAACGATAAAGTAGCGAATGACAAACAACACCTAAGCACTATTTTACGTAATTCAAAACACTTACTAGAGTTAATAAATAACATACTCGATTTATCTAAAATTGAAGCTGAAAAGCTGGCTGTTGATTTGTCAGCGTTAAACGTAGTGCAGCTTGTGCATGACATTGAATCAATTATTCAACCACTGGCACAAGAAAAACAATTAACCCTCAATATTGATTACCAACTGCCGCTACCTCGCACCATTTATAGTGATGTGACCCGCTTAAAACAAATACTTATAAATATTGCAAATAACGCTGTTAAATTTACCGAAAATGGCAGTGTGTCTATTTGCGTGCATTATTTACAAGCAAGTCAAAAGCTAGAATTTGTAATTAAAGATACCGGCATTGGTATGTCTGAGCATCAAATAGAACGTGTATTTAAGCCGTTTGAACAAGCCGATGCCACAACTACACGCCGTTTTGGTGGTACAGGTCTTGGGTTGTGTATTTCTAAAAACTTAGCACTGTTACTTGGTGGCGATGTAAACCTTGAAAGTGAAGTGGGTGTAGGTAGCCGAGTTACAATTAGGGTGGCATGTCAGCTATCTGATGATCAACCAATTCTTGAGTTTTTAACGCAAGAAAGCCAGTTAATACCAGAGAAAGATCCTCTCTTATCGTTTGCAACCAATAGCTTCGACGCCAATATATTAGTGGCTGAGGATAACCCAGATAACCAACTATTAATTAAATTATTACTGCAAACCTGGGGCCTTGAACCCGATATTGCCAGTAATGGCGCACAAGCTGTAGAAATGGCGCTCGTAAACGACTACCAACTTATTATTATGGATATGCAAATGCCTGTAATGGGCGGATTAGAAGCGACTAAAATGCTTCGTCATGCAGCGTATGATGGCCCTATTATTGCCCTTACTGCCAATGTAATGAACCATGATATAGGCACTTATCTAGAAGCTGGATGCGACAAAGCACTGGCTAAACCCATTGATAAAGATGCTCTGGAAAACGTACTCGTAAGCTACCTGCATCTTGAAAAAGATAATCAAAATAAATGGGATAGCCTATTAAAGAGCGAAAAGTTTCAGCAAATTGCCGATAATTACTTAGCTAACTTACCTACATATTTAGAAGAAGTTAAAGCTTTGCAGCATTGTGATGATTGGGAAGCATTAAGAGGTATAGCGCACAGTGTTAAAGGTAGTTCTGGATGCTTTAACTTTGATGAAATTTACCATAGCGCTGCGGCACTTGAAGAGAACTTAAAAAGTAACAATAAAGTACCAAGAGACGAGCTGGTAAATGATTTAATAGCAGCCATTGAGCAAGCAATTAGCGACAAAGTAACCTAAAAAGCAAAGTTACAAAACGGTACAAATGCAGTACTTTAGCGGCTCTATATTTTAAATGCTAATTACCGACTTTAATTATGAAAAGTTTAAACCTAGCGCCATACCCATTAAAATAGCGTCTTCAAAGCCATTTTTAGCAGGGTTATCACTTGGGTAGTAGTTTTTACGCACTGACATCTCAGCAAAGCCTGCGCGCTCGTACAGCGCAATAGCACGCGTATTTGATTCGCGAACTTCTAAAAAGAGGTTTTCAGCATTTTGCTGCTCACCATATTCAATAAACTGCGCTAACAACTGCCTTGCAATACCCTTACCCTGGTGACTTGGTGTTACACAAATATCCATAAGTGTAAAATCAGGCCCTGCTTTTTCACCAATATAAAAACCAATCATGCTTGCCTCATCAAATGCGGCAACATTAAAATAGCGCCCGCCTATACATGAACCCATTGTATTTAAAGTCCACGGATGGCTATGACACGCTGTTTCGATGGCCATTAATTGAGGTATTGCAGTTTCATCTACTGATTTAAAGTTTATCAAGGTGTTCACTCATTAAAGCCCATAAAGCACGCTTCTCAGAGGCGTTGAGCTGTGGGGTTGGCAATGTAAGCTTATTGTCGTTTAATTGCATCTCACTGCCCTGTACAACGCTATTTATAATAATAGGCTCTGCACTGAGTTTAATGTCTGCAAGTAGTTGCTCATTTAGCGTTAAAGGACTAGCTATCGTGCTTTGCGATAAAGCATTAGCTTGATCATTTGCTTGAGGACAATAATGTAGATTGAGTTCAAGATTTTCTATATCAAAAATAGCTGCGTAACGTGGATGCATAACAACTCAGTAGATTAGACATTTGAACAATATAAGAAGTAATAAAAACGATGTAAAGAAGAAATGGCAGGGGCGGAGAGATTCGAACTCCCAACCATCGGTTTTGGAGACCGCTGTTCTACCAATTGGAACTACGCCCCTGCAATGACGACGAATTATAGAGAAGTTTCGCCAAAGGTAAAGAGAAAAATCACTCTTTTAGTTTAACTGCTTTTTAAATAAACAAAACGGCGAATTAGCATGCTAATTCGCCGTTTTTTAATCACTTAAAATTAGTTAATTAAAACTAAAATTAATTATTCCCATTCGATAGTTGCAGGTGGTTTACCTGAAATATCGTAAACAACACGAGAAATACCATCTATTTCGTTAATGATACGGTTTGATACCACACCTAAAAACTCATAAGGTAAATGTGACCAGCGCGCTGTCATAAAGTCGATTGTTTCCACACAACGAAGTGATACAACCCAATCGTACTTACGTGCATCGCCCATAACCCCTACCGATTTAACAGGTAAGAATACAGTAAACGCTTGGCTTACTTTATGGTAAAGCTCAGCTTTGTGAAGCTCTTCGATGAAAATCGCATCAGCGCGACGTAATAAATCACAGTATTCTTTTTTGATTTCGCCAAGTACACGCACACCTAAACCTGGTCCAGGGAAAGGGTGACGGTAAAGCATGTCGTACGGTAAACCAAGCTCTAGGCCAATTTTACGTACTTCATCTTTGAATAATTCACGTAATGGCTCAACTAGGCCCATTTTCATGTCATCTGGTAATCCGCCCACATTGTGGTGAGATTTAATAACATGTGCTTTACCAGTTGCAGATGCCGCTGATTCAATTACATCAGGATAAATTGTACCTTGCGCTAACCATTTTGCATTTTTAAGCTTTTTGGCTTGCTCATCAAATACATTAATAAACGTATGACCAATGGCTTTACGTTTATCTTCTGGGTCTGACTTACCCGCTAGATCATTTAAAAACTGCTCTTCAGCTTCAACTTTAACAATGTTTAAGCCAAATTTATTACCAAACATGTCCATTACTTGTTGGCCTTCGTTTAAACGAAGTAAACCATTATCGACAAATACACATGTTAGTCTTTCGCCAATTGCACGGTGAATAAGCATAGCCACAACCGATGAATCAACACCACCAGAAAGGCCTAAAATAACTTCGTCATCACCAACTGTTTCTTTAATACGCTCGATAGCATCATCGATAATTTTTGCAGCAGTCCACAACTTTTCACAGCCACAAATATCAATAGCAAAACGCTCTAATAAGCGCTGACCTTGATGCGTGTGTGTTACTTCTGGGTGAAACTGTACACCGTAAAAACGTTTTTCTTCGTTAGACATTGCAGCATGTGGACAAGTAGATGTTTTAGCTGTTGTTGCAAAACCAGCTGGAATATCCATTACTTTGTCGCCATGGCTCATCCATACGTCGAGTATGCCGTTGCCGCCATCGGTAATGCTGTCTTCAATTGCATCAAATAATGCACAGTTGCCTACTTTTTCTACTTGTGCGTAACCAAACTCTTTTTTATCAGAGCTGTGTACACTTCCGCCAAGTTGAGCTGCCATTGTTTGCATACCGTAGCAAATACCTAGCACAGGCACGCCTGCATTAAATACATACTCAGGAGCGCGCGGGCTGTTGTCAAGTGTTGTTGATTCTGGACCACCAGAAAGAATAATACCTTGTGGGTTGAACTCGCGGATTTGCTCTTCAGTCACATCCCATGCCCAAAGTTCACAGTAAACACCAATTTCACGCACACGACGGGCGATTAATTGAGTGTATTGTGAACCAAAGTCTAAAATGAGAATTCGTGAATCGTGAATATCTTTGCTCATGGAGTATCTCGTAAAGTCTGATGCTAAATGCCGTTTGTTAATGTAAACGACTAAAAAGAGGGCTTGCAAAGCAAGCCCAGTATATTAAATTAATTACGCTGCTTAACCTAAGCGGTAATTTGGTGCTTCTTTAGTGATTTGCACATCATGAACGTGCGACTCACCCATACCAGCTGAAGTAACACGTACAAATTGTGGTTTTGTATTTAGCTCTTCAATTGTTGCACAACCCGTTAAGCCCATAGCACTTCGCAGGCCACCCACTTGCTGATGAATAATCGTTGCAATAGGACCTTTGTAAGCTACGCGACCTTCAATACCTTCAGGTACTAACTTGTCTGCTTCGTTTGATTTTTGGAAGTAACGATCTGATGAACCTTCTTTTTGATCCATCGCGCCCAATGAGCCCATACCACGGTAAGATTTGTAATAACGGCCTTGGTATAATTCAACTTCACCTGGTGCTTCTTCAGTACCAGCAAGAAGTGAGCCCACCATTACACACGATGCACCAGCAACAAGTGCTTTAACAATATCACCAGAAAAACGAATACCACCATCAGCAATAACAGGAATGTCGCGACCTTTTAAGCCTTCAACAGCATCTGAAATAGCGGTAATTTGTGGAACGCCACAACCGGTAACAATACGTGTAGTACAAATAGAACCTGGGCCGATACCTACTTTAACTGCATCCGCTCCCGCATCAGCAAGTGCAATCGCACCTTCAGCTGTTGCTATGTTGCCTGCAATAATTTGTAAGTCTGGGTACTCTTTACGCGTTTTAGTAACACGGTCAATAACACCTTGAGAGTGACCATGCGATGTATCGATAAGTAAAACATCAATACCCGCTTCTACTAATGCAGCAATACGCTCATCAGTACCTGCACCAACACTTACAGCAGCACCTACACGTAAACGACCTTGGTCGTCTTTACATGCGTCAGGTTTGTCTTGGGCTTTTTGGTAATCTTTTACTGTGATCATGCCTTTAAGTTTAAATTCATCATCAACAACAAGGATTTTTTCAATGCGGTGTTCGTGCATTAAGCCTAAAATTTCTTCGCGTGCTGCGCCTTCTTTAACGGTAACAAGCTTTTCTTTTTTAGTCATAACGGTAGAAACAGGCTGTTCAAGCTTAGTTTCAAAACGCATATCACGACTAGTAACAATGCCTACAAGCACATTATTGCTATCGGTAACCGGAAAACCTGAAAAACCTTTTTCGTGCGAAAGCTCAATTGCATCTGCAATTGTTAAATCGGCAGTCACCGTTACAGGGTATGAAACAATACCTGCTTCGTAGGTTTTAACTTTACGTACGTTTTTCGCTTGTTCTTCAATAGTCATGTTTTTATGAATAAAACCAAGACCACCTTCTTGCGCAAGGGCAATAGCTAAACGAGCTTCTGTAACAGTATCCATAGATGCTGAAATAAGCGGCAAGTTAAGTTTGATACCACGCGTTAAGCGAGTTGAAATATTTGCCGTGTGTGGCAAAACAGTAGAATGACCAGGTACTAAAAGTACGTCATCAAAGGTAAGAGCTTCTTTAGCGATTCTAAGCATTTTGGCAACTTCTCACATGTGGATCTAAGATAAGGAATTGCGGCCAAATTTTAACAGCGTTGTTGGCATGAGTAAATAATATTTCGCAAATATTTATGATAAAGTAGTGCAATAAATAGTTTTAGGTTGTTTTTTATGTTTTCGAAGCCTTCGCAGGCGGTTTACACCGTTTCACGCCTTAATAGAGAAATTCGCACAATCCTTGAGCAAGGTTTTGCATCTTTAGTGCTCACGGGCGAAATTTCTAACTTTATTACCCCTGCATCTGGACATTGGTACTTTTCGTTAAAAGACGATAAAGCACAAATTAAAGCCGCAATGTGGCGAGGCAATAATCGCAACCAAAGCTACCGCCCTGTAAATGGCGCACAAGTTACAGTAAAAGCGCGTGTATCGCTTTATGAACCTCGCGGTGACTACCAGCTTATTGTTGAGCATATGGAACCCGCAGGCGAAGGTCAGCTAAAACAAGAATTTGATGCGCTTAAAATGCGTTTAGCCGCCGAAGGATTATTTAGCTCTGCTCACAAACAGCCATTACCCCAAAATATTAATCGCATTGGTGTTATTACCTCAGCAACCGGCGCTGCTATAAAAGATATTTTAACGGTACTCAAACGCCGTGCACCGCAGCTAGAAGTCATCATTTACCCTGCTATGGTACAAGGCAAAGAAGCGCACGTGCATTTAATTAACCAAATTGAATTAGCCAACACACGTGATGAAGTAGACGTACTTATTTTAGGGCGAGGCGGCGGATCACTTGAAGATTTATGGTGTTTTAATCACGAACAGCTCGCCCGCGCTATTTTCAAAAGTGAATTACCGATAGTAAGTGCGGTAGGCCACGAAATAGATACCACTATTAGCGATTACGTTGCTGATGTTCGTGCAGCGACTCCATCAGCCGCAGCTGAGCTTGTAAGCCCAAATACGCAAGAGTTACACAACAAAGTAACGCAATTAGTTAATCGTTTATCTAACGCGTTTAAGCACGGTCTTGCCGATAAACGCGCACTAGCAACGCAGTTACAACACCGCCTTAATTTATGTCATCCGCGTAATCAGCTTAATCAAAAATCACAACGTTTGGATGAGCTAAGCATTGCGCTGCAGCAGGCGATGCGTAATCGTTTATACCAGCAAGAACGCACACTCAATAACTTAACGCCGCGTTTAATGCGCCAATCACCCGATAAAAAACTCGCTACAGCAAGCCATCAACTTTCGCAATTACAAGCTAGGCTAAACCAAGCTATACAGCATCAGTTACAGCAAGCGAATAATAGCTTAGCACTGCAGGCTAGCAGGTTAGATTCAGTAAGTCCGCTTAATGTTTTAGCGCGCGGTTATAGCATCACTAAAACACAACAAGGCAAAGTGGTTAAATCTGTGGGGCAAATTAAAACAGGCGATGTTTTGATTACAGAGCTCGTTGATGGCTCTATAGAATCACAGGTTATACCTATTACATAAAGTTGGTATTACTTAAAACTCTGTACTTAGCAACAATTTAAGCTCGCTATCGCTTGATGTGGAGGTAGTGCTTTTAAATTGTTGCCAAAACTCTTGCTTCATCAACTTGTCGTTTAGCTCTCGCCATTGAGAATTATCAAATGTGTCGTTATCAGCGGGTGCCGCAAGTTCAAATTCACATATCGTCGTTTTACATTTTGCGCTAACAACATCAGGTATAATCGCTAAATCAGCTGTTAATAAAAAATCTTGTAATGCCATTTCAGTACGATAAGCCCATTCTTCGTCACGCGTTTGCTTTTCAAATTTATCACGTAAGATCTTCTCAAAATCTGAAGGACCTCTCATTTGCTTTAAAATGCTTTTAACTGTCGCTTTCTGCTCAGCGAGTTGCTGCTTAAGCTGAGTTACTTGCTCTTCTAAAGGTAGTTCATCAAGCATTTGGGTTTCTGAATAGGTTGGAGGCGTATCTTCAGCGGGCTCTATACTAGCGACTTGCTCAGGTACTGCAGAGTCTGCATTACTTAATACCTCATTACTTTGTTGTTCAGTATGAAGCTTTTGCTGTTTTTCATAACTTGGCTGCGACTTAACAGATTCTGGATGACTTGAAGCTGCATTAAAGTAGCCCCAAGTTAAACCTACACCCGCAATAAACCCAATCCCTAGAGCCAATAAACTATTCTTGTTCATGTTAATTCCTTTTAAGTTTTATGATTTTTAATTACTTATAGCATTGCACTCGTGTGCGATTCGTTTTCAGGCTCAGGATTTGCTAAAAAGTTTTGGTTCATACTTTGCGCCGGACACTCACAATCCGGTCGACCAATAATTTTAGCGGGTACGCCAACAGCGGTTGTGTGTGGTGGAACATTGCTAAGTACAACTGAGCCCGCACCAATTCGTGCGCCCTCACCTACTTCAATATTACCAAGTACTTTAGCGCCGGCGCCAATTAACACGCCTGCTCTAATTTTAGGATGACGATCGCCCTGCTCATTGCCTGTACCGCCAAGCGTTACAGATTGCAAAATTGATACGTTATCTTCAATTACTGCTGTTTCACCAATAACAATACCGGTTGCGTGGTCAAACATAATGCCTTTACCCACTTTACATGCTGGGTGAATATCGACCCCAAACACTTCAGAGTTACGGCTTTGAATAAAGCGCGCTAGCTCTTTGCGGTTTTGTTGCCACAAGCAATTAGCCAAACGGTGCGCCTGAATAGCATGAAAACCTTTTAGATTTAATATAACCGTAAGATAGGTTTCTGATGCAGGGTCGCGGTCTTTTACCGCTTTAATATCCTCAGCAACAAAAGATAGCATACGGTCACATTTTACAAATGCTTGGTCAAACAGCTCTCGGATAGTGAATGCCGATACCACCGCATCAGCCAACTTATTAGCAACAATAAAGCTCAATGCCGAACCTAAACAATCATGATTCAAAATGCATGAATAAACATGACTTGCTAATAATGGTTCACGTGTTACTACATCGTTAGCTTCGTCGCGAAGCTGTTGCCAAATTGCATGACGCATAATACTGCACTGCCTTAAGTTGATATAAAATAGCCTTTTCCCAAGTCTAACGGATTTAAAGCCTAAGGTGTTAATCCCTTAGTTATTTGTTCTGGTTATTAGATATAACTAGGGACGATTAACTCTTTGTTGCCTACACGGATGTAGATAAGAGGCGTGAGCAGGACGCGGAAGCTTTGTTCGGTTTTTACTTATTCTTACAGGGATGTAAGTCAGTAGAATAACGCAGGAGCAGTTATCGAGCCCACTAGGTTACAAACCTCGCGCCGCGATTAAATCGACCCTAGATTGAACAAATTTCAATCCACAGAGTTCAACACGCCCTAGCACCCAGAAATGACATTTCAAATACGTACCCATTTTTTAGATTAAGTTATACGACAGTAGCTAAAATTACCAATACATACTTAAAATATAGTAAATTAATAAAAATCAAAAGCTAGCAACATACGAAAGCTCACCTGTCATATGAAAAAATACGGACTGACGTACAGCTGACGGCGTAAAAAAAACGCTAAATTAATTAGGATTTAAGCTAAGTTTGTTCATTATACCGAGCTAAGCTATATTTAGTTTTATTGATTTTTTACATAAACAAATAGAAATGAGGAATTCAAAATGAGTGATGACTCTGAATTAAAAAATAAAGAAAGGCGTGGAATAAATATATTACTTCTCATTAGTTTAATAATTATGATTATTGGTATTGCCATCAAAATATATGATGCGCGTTTCATTAATTAAAGGACCCTACTACAGAGTCCTTAAAGATATAAAGTGCCCCATAAGTTAGGGCACTTTCCAACCATTAAAAACCACTTAAATTATTGAAATACTTTTTCAACTTTTACCACTTCAATATTTTTTGCAGGAATTGCTAATTTATAATCGGCAATCACTTTATCCTCAGCAACCAACTCAGCAGGTTTATTAGTGTTATAAACCATTGGTGATGTTCGCTCAGACGCTAAACGTTTCTGCATATCAGCGCCGTCTGCGGTTATAAACACATATTGAACATTGTCTGTTTGTAAGTTTTCTTTAATAACGCGGTTTACATCGGCAACGCTTAGCGTTTTAAGTTTATTAGTTACGTAACTTACAAAGCTATCTGTGTTGTAAAATTCGCTATCAAGTGCGTAACCTAATTGGCGGTTTTGACTTGCAACCATTTGCGGCACAAAGTTAATTAAAAAGTTACGCGTAGCTTCGAAGTCATCTTCGCTCATACCATTTTTAATTAGCTTATCTAGCTCAAACAAGGCGGTACGTGTTGCAAAGTGCGCATCGTTATTAGAGCGAAGTGGGCGTAACCACACTTGAAATATTTGCTCAGAGCGCCCTAGGTTTGCATCAGGCTTGGTTTGAAACATACCACGTGGAAAGTATTCAATGTATGCGTAATCGCCGTAGTTCATGCCGCGAGTTTCACGAATGCGCTCATATAAAAAGCTGTTAGAACTACGGTGCTCACCAAAGTACGAACGCACAAGCCAAAGGGCTGTCCAGTCTTCGCTACTTCTTATTGTATCAATAGGAAAACCAAACGATACCGCAGTCGATTGCGCCGATTTTTCTACAATTGTTGCATGATGACCTTTAAGCGCTGGTGCATCAGGAATACTTAAACGGCTTTGCTCACCTTTTGGTAGCGTTGCAAAATCGCTCATCATTTTAGCTTTAAGCTTTGCAGGTACAGCCCCAATTAAACCAACCGTGAGTTTAGATTGCGTAAGCTCGCTGTGATAAAACGCTTTAACATCATCTAGCGTCAACGCTTCTAAATCCGAAATATCACCGTAGTTGTAGCTTTCGTAAGGGTGATTTTTGTAAAGCGCACTGTATAGCACCTCTTTGCCTAGCTCTTCATCGTTAGATGCTTTTAAGCCTGACTTAATACCATCGATCATTTCTTTTTTAAGGCGTTTAAAGTCATCGTCTCTAAAACCTGGATTTAGTAATTGATCGCTCACAAGTGAATACCACTGCGCCGCATTATCTTTATGAATACGTCCTTGGAACGACAGCATTTCTTTATCTATTTGATAACCAAAGCTACCCGCAAGCGGATAAAGTGCTTTTTGAATATCTTTATAGCTTGTCGCCTCTGAGCCACCTTGTGCAAGCATAGCCGCAGTTAACGCAGCAACACCTTTTTTGCCTTGTGGGTCGGCAGCCGCACCGGTATTGAATAAAAAGTTAACATCAATTAATGGCGAGCTATTCGTTTTATCAAGTACTTTAAATACAGGTGCCGCAGGTGCTTGTTCAAGCTTTGCAGTAAGCGCATTTAAATCAACTTCTTGCTCAAAACCTGGGGCTTTATCAAGTGCCGACATCGTTAATGTGGTACGTGCGTTATCGGTAAAGTATTTATTAGCAACGGCTTTAATATCTGCGCTGGTAATGTTATCTGCCGATTTATACAGCTGGTTTATAACCTCAGGATCGCGCTCAAAATGCATGTAGCTGGCAAGAGTTGATGCAATCGCTTGCGATGAATCCAAGCCATTAATAAAGCTGTATTTAAGGTTCGATTTTAAATCACTCAACTTTTGCTCATCAACAAGCTCAGTGCGTGCTTTTGCATAAGTGCGGTTAATGGCATCGCGCGCAGTGGCTAAATCGTCTGCGTTTTCTACTTTAACAAATACGTGTAATAAACCCGGATCTTTAGTCTCTGGGTTATAGGTAAACATTTGGCTGGCAATTTGTTTGTCGACCACTAGCTCTTGATATAAATCTGAATTATTTGAAAAATAAAGCTGTGAGATTAAATCAAGTGCCGCTCTGTCTTTTTTAGCAGGCTCCCACGCAGCGCCTTTGTACGATACAAGTAACCAATGCCCTGGTAGCGCTTCATCTTGCTGGTGCAAATATTTTGGTGCTTGTTGAACAGGTTCTGCTTTAATGTCAGCAACATAGTTACCCTTTTTCCAGCTGCCCCAATGCTTTTTAACCATTGCCATTGTTGCTTGTGGATCTACATCGCCCACAATAACAAGTGACACATACTCAGGTTTATAAAATTTAGCAAAAAACTCTTTCCCGTACGCCATTTGATCTGGCATGGCTTCTATGTCTTTAAAAAAGCCCATAGTGGTGTGTTTATACGTGTGCTTATCAAACGCTTCTTCGCGTACAGCGCTTAATAATTTACGAATTGGACTCGCGTTGTTTTTTAAGTACTCACCTTTTACCGTTTGTGCTTCTGTTCTAAATTGCTCTTCGGTGTAGGTTAAATTTTGAAAAATATCAGCTTCAAGCTCAAGTACTTTATCAAGATGCTGCTTTGAAAAGTTTAAATGGTAGTTTGTATAATCGTTTGTTGTATATGCGCGGTTATCGACACCTGAATTTTTTAATATGTCTGAATACACATCTTCAGGGTATTTTTGTGAGCCTTTAAACATCATGTGTTCAAAAAAGTGAGCAAAGCCTGTTTTACCCTCTTCAACTTCGTTACGCGATCCAACCGATACCGGAATTTGCAGCGACACTACGTCAGGGTAATCAGTTTTAACAACCATGACACGTAGGCCGTTTTCTAGCTCTTCAATGACATAATCTTGTGAAAAAACACGATCATCAGCTTTATTTACTTGTTCTTGTTGTGCTGTTGTTTGCGTGCTTTGATTTTGTTGCATTGCGCAACCCGTTAATGCCAGCGATACCGCTAAGCTGGTTGCTAATAATTTAAATTTCATTGTTGTCCCTTTTTAAATTGAGCAAATTTGTTGTCAGATTTAACTCTCTAATTATGCCCCAAAGCCAATAAATATAAGAGCCCCAAGGGAATTTATTATGTAAACAACTGTGTCAATTATAAATTATGGGAACAAGCACTATGAATAAACATCATGTTAGTTGAAAAACTTTCACTAAATAAATCTATCTAGACGTCTAAATGGCTGCTATATTAAATCCATCAAAACAAACTTAGCTGGAATGAGGATTATGGCTTTATCACTAAAAGAGAAGATAGTGGACACCAACCAAGGTGTTTATCTTATTGGTACTACCCCGCCTAAAATTGGCACCGATAAAGCGCAATTAAAAACCATTGCAGAAAAGCTATTAGGTCGCTTACACGAAATTGAATACGACGGCGTGATAATTTACGACATTCAAGACGAAAGCAGCCGCACTAATCAAGACCGCCCATTTGCGTTTAAACAAACCGTTGATCCGCGTGAATACAGCCATTTACTTCGTAATTTATCTGCACAAGATGTGATTACTTATAAAAGTGTTGCGCAGCGTGGCGTAGGCGAATTTAAAGATTGGCTAAGTGAGACTAAAAACGACTACGATTTACAAAATGTTGTATTAGTAGGTAGCCCGTCATCAATAGGCGATATAAAGCTAAGCCTGCCAGATGCTTATAAAGCAATGGCTGAGCAATCAGATGATTTCTTTTTAGGTGGCGTTACGATTGCCGAGCGCCATTCAAGTAAACGAAATGAGCACGAACGATTAATAGAAAAAACAGCACAAGGTTGTCAGTTTTTTATATCGCAAGCTGTTTACGACGCACAAGCTACTATAGAGCTAATTACTAGCTACGCACGTACATGTAAAGCACAAGGGATTACACCTCAACGTATTATATTAACGTTTACCCCGTGCGGCGGCGAAAAAACCTTAGACTTTATGCAATGGTTGGGTATCTCAGTGCCAGAGGCAACTAAATGGCGCATGCTTGATGCAGACAATACATTAAGCGAATCAGTCCGTATTTGCCGCGAAAACCTCGACTTAATACTTAAAAGCTGTGCGCATTTAGATGTACCGCTGGGCCTAAATATTGAAAGCTTAACAAACCGTAAAGAAGAAATTGACGCGTCAATTAACTTATACCGTTTATTAAAAGCCATTATGGAATTAAACCTTGCGGAAAAGCTAATAGCTTAAAAGCTAGGTAAGAGCTAATTAACACCCTTCTTGGCAAGCCTCATGGCTTGCTTTTTTATGTCCGTTCTTTGAAAAATTAATTAATAAATACAAGTAAAGATTTGCAGCTTAAGCTATTTATTGAAGGTGTTTTTGGTTATTACTCTCAAGCCTTTTTAAGGCAAACCCCATAGAGGAGCACATAACACCAAAAATAATTCCCTCATTAGATATAAATCTAATGCTAGGGACGTTTCAAATAAGCTTATTATTGCTAAGGAAAAAATAAAACCCATCGCAGAAGAAACCAACCAAGTTTGTGTGGCATGAGTCATGACGAACCTCCTTTTATTATTGTGCTTTTTTAGCGAGCTTATACGCTTGTTTATTTTTATACATTGCGTGGTCTGCATCATTTAATAGCGCTTCAAAGGGCTGCTTTTGTTTATTAGTAAAACTATAACCAATACTAAGCGATAAATCGCAAACGTCTTCTTTGAGTAAAGCTTTTGAATACTCAGAGGATATTTTATCCATAATGTAGTTAATTTTACTCTTATCGCTTACTTGCATTACTGCAACAAACTCATCGCCACCTAAGCGTCCTACTATATCAGCATCTCTTAAATGCGTTTTTAGCGTATCTGCCAATATAATTAAGGCTTTGTCGCCCACCTCATGACCAAAGGTGTCGTTTAATTTTTTAAAGTCGTTTATATCAATAAACAAACAGCATACGTCAAAGCCTAAACGTAGCGCTAAGTTAAGTTTTTGCTGGGCTAATAAGTTAAGTGCTCGGCGGTTATAAATATTCGTTAATGAGTCTAACATGGCTATTTCGCGCATTTGCTCATAGCTATACACAAGCGCTAGGTCGTCTTCAATCAAATCGCGTAGTTGTTCTATGAGTTCAAAATATTCATCGGTATAGCTTGTTATTTTAGTGTCTTTTAAACATAACGTGCCAAACACTTCGCCTTCAGGCCAATGAATAGGTAAACCTAGGTAGGATTCAACACCGTCTTCAACTACTTCTGGTAGGGTATTCCATGTATCGTTATTACTTGCATCATTAACATATAATGTATTGTTAGTTTCAGCTACGTGGCGACAAAACAGAGGTGTTTGAGGAGGAAGTATAGGATTGGTCTCAAAGTTAGAGCCACCTTCGTTACTTCTAATAACAACGCGATAGCCTTTGCTTGTTGCCTGAACTATATAACCAGACGGGGCTGAAAAAAGCCCCGTTATAAGGTCGATTGTTTTTTGCCATTTATGCAAAGATATTTGGCCATCAATACCAGAAAATGCCCATTGATCAATTTCAAACATTGCTTTACCTCGGCTATTTAGTAGCTCCAGTATAGGCAAAAAAGCAAAGTAAAAGCTATTATTTACGACGTCTGCTTGGCTCTCTTTTACCAGTGATGCGTTTTTTATCGCGATCTTTTCGCGACTTGTTAGTATTTTTACGATTATCTTTTGGCTTTTTATTAGGATCTGGCTCGTAACCTTCTAACCACTGCGGCGTTAAACGCGTATCGAGTAGTACTTCAATTTCTTCTAGCAGCCATTGCTCATCAAGACTTACCAGCGACATAGCAAGTCCTTGTTCACCAGCACGACCTGTACGGCCAATACGATGCACGTAATCCTCGGCAATGTACGGTAGTTCAAAGTTAATTACGTATCTAAGTGTAGAAATATCTAAACCACGCGCAGCTACATCGGTTGCAACAAGTACGCGTGTAATACCTTCTTTAAAGTTTTGCAATGCACGGTCGCGTGCGCCTTGCGATTTGTCGCCATGGATTGATTCGGTTTTTAAACCATCTTTACACATTTCTTTAGCAAGCTGATCAGCCATTTGTTTTGTGCGAGTAAAAATAAGCACTTGGCGCCAGTTTTTCATGCCAATCATGTGCGATACAAGTTCGCGCTTACGATCCTCATCTACAGCGTAAATAACTTGCTCTACTTCAACCGCGGCTGAGTTACGTTTATCAACTTCAATTAGTTCTGGGTTTTTAAGTAACTTTTTACTGAGTTCAAACACGCTGTCATCAAACGTAGCTGAAAATAGTAAAGTTTGGCGATCGCCCGGGATATGTCGCAATATACGTCTAATTTCATCAATAAAGCCCATATCAAGCATGCGGTCAGCTTCGTCAAACACTAAGGAGTCTACGCTTGAAAGTACCACACTGCCTTTAACTATATGATCAAGCAAACGCCCAGGTGTTGCCACTATAACTTGCGCTGTTTTAAGTGCTTTTATTTGAGGGCTAATACTTGCGCCACCATAGGCTAAAGCGCCATTGATATTAGTGCCTTGTGCGTACTTTTCAAAGCTTGCAAATACTTGCTGAGCAAGCTCACGGGTTGGCGTTAAAATTACAACGCGGGCAAGGCCTTGCTCATCTTTTTTAGGGGTATTTAAAAGCTTATGTAATAAAGGTAAAACAAAGGCGGCGGTTTTACCCGTACCTGTTTGCGCGCTGCCCATTACATCACTTCCGGCTAAAATAGGCGGAATAGTTTTAATCTGAATTGCGGTAGGTTGAGTGTAATTATTTTGCTCAATCGCTGTTAATAATAACGGGTCGAGATTAAGTGATGAGAACGTAGTGGCAGACATAGGCTTAGCTTTAAAATAACAAAGAGCGCTATTGTACGCATATTACTGTACTGCGTAAATTAACCAGTCCAGAAAAGTATTTAATCGTGGTTGCTCACTTTCACTTTAGCGCTAAAAACAATAAAAAAGGCGCTAAATAACAGCTGTATTTAGCGCCTTTTATAATTTGCTGTAGCTTTAAGCTGGCTTTAGTGTCGCTTTACGCTCGTTGTAAAACGCGATTAAATCGTCAACTGTTGCTTGGCAGTATTCGCGTATACCCGAAACTACCATATGCTTTTCACCACTACCCACTTTAACGCCATTTTCTAACAGGTTAAAACGTAGTGTAATTTTTCCGCGCTTACCGGCATACTCAAAACTAGGCTCTGCAAACTCAAGTTCTGGTTCTGTAATATCAAGATTATCAAGATTGATAAGCATTGATTCGTAAATAATCATTGGGCGAGCAGGGTTTATCATTACCTCTTGCTTGCCCATTAATGGAATAATTACATGCGGAAAAGTAGTACCAGAAAACTCAACATAATTTTTTATAAGACTATTAGTTAGTGCTGGGCATTGGCTGGTTTTACCGCTGCGCTTTACCTTTAAAATAACTTTTTCGCCATTGGTTACATCAAACTCATCAGCCCCTTCAGGGAAGTTAAGTTTGGTGTTTTCATCAACCATACCGGCAAAAGTAAATTCCATTTGTTCACTAATACCGTAGCGGTCTAGTACCAATGAAAAAAGTAAGTCTCCTGGCGCGCAAAACTTTTTGGCATCTTTGTCATGAAGTGGATTAAAATCGTCAGCAACGCATTTAGCGAATCGACAACCTTGCTCACGAGAGATAGAAACATAATCAGCATGCTGCTGAAAAAAAGGACTTAACATAGTGTGTTCACTGCTTAAACTGCTTATAACCTATCTATATTACCAGAAAAAAAATACTGAGAGGTCGAATCTGTTAGATTAGTTGCTAAATAAAACAGAGCAATAAAAAACAATGACCTTTTATTTATTAGCGCTATCAATTATATGTGTTTTTCCGTACTGCAAAATATCAATAATGCGGCAACCCCTTTGGCACTACTTACTAGCTTTAAGTGTTGTAAGTGCATATTTTCAAGGTTATATAAATTTATATGCCCTGCTGTTAACCGGGCTTTACGTTGTTTTATACTACTGTGCGCTAAATACAAAGCAGGCAATAATACGCGCTACTTTAAGTACTGTTTTTATAGTTTCCTCATTAGCATTAGCACTTCATTGGGTACCTGGTTTTAATAACCTCCCTATTGTTATAAACGAGCGTATTACAAGCGATGCGATTGCTTTTACCCTTTATGCTAACTTTGATAAAGCTATGGCTGGGTTATTTCTTTGTGCTTACTTTTATTCGAATAAAAAAACTTTAAAAGCAGACTCTAATAAAGCAGACCCATTAAACGTTAAACAAGCTACTTTAATAATTATTACTACTGTTTTAGCTTCGCTCACTGCGGCTTTAATGCTTGGACTTGTAAGCTTTAACCCTAAGGTTCCTGGCTTTTGGTTAGCCTTTATGGCTATTAATCTTTTATTTACCTGTGTTGCCGAGGAAGCTTTATTTCGAGGTTTACTACAAACTAAGCTTAGCAAAATAATTACACCGACCCGTTTAGCAATACTTGCCCCTTTAATTACTGCAGGTATTTTTGCTTTGGCACATTTTGCTGGAGGAATTAACTATGTATTGGTTTCATTTATTGCAGGCTTGGGGTATGGCTATGTTTTTTATAAAACGCAGCGCTTAGAGTGGGCTATTTTATGCCATTGGTTGGTTAATGTTTGCCACTTCTTTTTGTTTACTCACCCTATGCTCAATAAAATCTAAATACATTTACAAATGCTAACAATTTACTTAGTAGTAAACATTGCCCGCATTTGATTTTGTTAGTAATTTACTATTTCAAATAATAAATTAAGGGACTAATAAATATGCTACGTTTTATAACGGCAATAACAGTGCTCGCCACAATAACGGGTTGTTCAAGCATGACTTATCATACAGATATAGACAACGGCGTTTTATCTCAAGAAATTGGCACCTACGTTAATAAAAGAGATTTACAGCAATTTTATAGCGACCAAGAAGCACACGAAAGTGGCGCTACACTCCTAGGCCGAATAGAAGGTGAAAGCTGTGATGGCGACGGTATGGGTAACAATAATGTAAGCTATAACCGCTCTAAATCAAACGCAATTGATTTACTTAAAGCTGATGCCATGCGCAGAGGCGGAAATGCTTTTACTATTAATTCTTGTAGTGAAACGTCTGTATCGTATTGCGACCTATCTGTTTTATGCACCGGACAGGCCTACGACTATTAATAAGTAAAAGTGCAAATTATATATTAAGCGCAAAGCTAAGTAGTACACGCTTTCCAGACTCGATTTTAGATACGCAGTGTTCGTACTTATCGGGTCTGAATAAATACACGCGATTAAATAAATTTATAATGCATTTTGAGCATTTAAATACCCCACCCGCTTTAGGTTTTTCTAATACAAAGTTGAGCTTGTAATAGCGCCCTTGCTGCACAGGGTCAATATGGTTCATTACGCTGTGATTAGTTGGGTAAGTAACAAGGTTTATCGAAAATGTATTACTGCTAAAAATGGCTTTGTTTTTAACGGTTGCAATCATACTGCCTCCTATGAGTTTACATGCCCTATTGTATCATTGGGCTAAGTACTAATACTTTAGTTAAACAATATCAAAATACGATGTCATATAGCTAAACAGCCTGAAACAAAAAAGCCGAACTTATTTTACTAAGCTCGGCTTTTAAAAGTACATTGTTTAGCAACTATGCACTTGGGTATTCGCGGTACGCACGCTCTATATTTTTAGCCTGCTTTTTAGAAATACCTAAATGAGCAAGTGCAACACGTAAACGAGCACGTGATAAGTCAGACCCCAATATTTCCATTGCATCAAGCACTGACGTACTTGACGTTTTGCCAGTAATTGCGACAAATATTGGCTCTAAAAAGTCTTTAATCTTAAGCTCGTGGAATGTTGCAACTTCTTTTGCAATTGCAAAAATAGCGGGCTTTTCAAAGCTACGTAAACCTTCAAGCTGCCATACAAAAAATTGTAGCGCTTGGCGAATCACGTTTTCGTCTGCTTTGCCGGCTGTTAATAGCGCAGGATCGTAAGTTGGAATACCACCTACAAAGTGCCCTGCAAGCTCAACCATATCCGACAGCGTATTAATACGAGTTTTAACTTCTGGTAATATTTTAGCGAGCATTTCGCCATTAAACTTCCAATCAACAAAGCGCTGAATTAACTGCTCGTCGGTTAGATTTTCGCGGATCCACATGCCGTTTAACCAGCTTAATTTATCTACGTCGAATACTGGACCACCAAGCGATACGCGCTTCATGTCGAAGTTTTCAATCATCTCGTTTAACGTGAACTTTTCACGCTCATCTGGCATTGACCAACCCATACGGCCTAAGTAGTTAAGCACGGCTTCTGGCAGGTAACCCATTTCTTTATAGTAGTTAATAGACGTTGGGTTTTTACGCTTAGACAGCTTTGATTTATCTGGGTTACGTAGTAATGGTAAGTGACCAAGTACTGGCGCTTCCCAACCAAAATCTTCATATAGTTTTAATAACTTAGGTGCTGAGTTAATCCACTCTTCGCCACGGAAAATATGGCTAATTTCCATATGGTGGTCGTCAACTACGTTCGCTAAAAAGTACGTTGGAAAACCATCTGCTTTTAAAAGCACTTGCATGTCTACGTTTTCCCACGGGATCTCAATTTCATCACGTAGGTAGTCGTTAAACTTAAATGTGCCTTCGCTTGGGATTTTCATACGTATAACGTAAGGTTTGCCTTCAGCTAAGTTTGCTTTAATTTCTTCATCTGTATGGTTTAAACCACGACCGTCATATTTAGGGCGTAGGCCTTCTGCCATTTGCTCTTCACGCATTTGATCAAGCTCTTCGCTTGTTGCAAAGCAGTAAAACGCTTTACCATCATCAACTAACTGATGCGCGTATTTTTTATATAAATCGCTACGCTCAGATTGACGGTAAGGACCAAATTCGCCCCCCACATCAGGACCATGATCCCACTCAAGCCCTAACCAACGTAGGCTATCCATAATCGCAAGTTCAGACTCTGGCGTGCTACGTACTTGGTCTGTATCTTCTATACGAAGTACAAATTCACCGCCTTGTTGTTTAGCAAAACAGTAGTTAAATAAGGCGATATAAGCGGTGCCAAGATGCGGGTCACCAGTTGGCGACGGGGCAACACGGGTGCGAATTGTCATGGTATATTCTCTTTAAATAAGTGAGATAATAAAAGTGGTTTATGCAGCTACTTTGTTTAAGTAAGCAATAATATCGTTTGATTCATACAGCCATTGTACTTGGCCGTTTTGCTCTATACGCAGGCAAGGCACTTTAACTTTTCCGCCTTGTTCTAGTAGCTCTTGACTATATTGCTCATTGTCTTTTGCATCACGCGTTTCTATGTTTAAGCCTTCGCGTTTAATGGCGCGGCGTACTTTTACACAAAACGGGCATGCTTTAAATTGATACAGTTTAAATTGTGAGGTTTGCTGATCAAGCTGTGCTTGCTCGTCGCTTGCACGCTTTTTACTGCGAGGAGTAAATACAAAATTAAAGAATAAGATTATACAACCTAAAAACCAACGAACTAATTTCATGTTCTGTGCTCTGCTTACAACAATTTAAGGAGCCAGATTTTAGCACAAATTTACAATCAAAAAAGTGTAATACTGCGAGAATTACACTCAAGTAATTTAATTTACTAAAAGTGCTTCTATAGCAAGACCATATCATCCCTATGAAGTACTTCTGCGCCACTATCGTAATCGAGTAATTGGCCTATTTGACTAGAATGCGCACCCTTTATTTTGTTTACCTCGGTACTACTAAAGCGCGTTAAGCCCCGTGCAATTACTTGATTTTTATTATCTATTAAATCAATTAAATCACCGCGTTCAAAACGTCCAAATGCATTAGTAACGCCTTTAGCAAGTAAGCTTGCGCCTTTATTTTGCAGCGCTGTAATAGCACCTGTATCAATAACAATTTGGCCGGTACTTTTAGGCCCGGCTAGTAACCATTTTTTACGGCCATCTTTTGGAGCGGTGAGTTGTAAAAAACGCGTGCCTGGTAACTCGTCACTCATGCATTTTAAAATAACGTTTTTACCTGCGCCTTTAGCAATAATAACTTCAACACCTGCGCGCCTTGCAATGTCGGCGGCTTGCAGTTTAGTCGCCATACCGCCGGTGCCTAAATTTGTACCACTGCCACCAGCAAGTTGGCGCAGCTCATCGTTTATATGTGTTACTTCACCAATGAGGGTGGCATCGGCGTTTGTGCGCGGATCGCTGGTAAATAACCCTTCTTGATCGGTAAGTAGCAGTAACTTATTAGCATTAGCCAAAATAGCGACAAGTGCCGATAAATTATCGTTGTCGCCTACTTTTATTTCGCTGGTAGCGACTGCGTCATTTTCGTTAATGATGGGTACAACGTCGTAATTTAATAATGCATTGAGTGTATCGCGGGCATTAAGGTAGCGCTCTCTGTCGTCTACATCAGCGCGAGTAAGCAGCATTTGCCCCACATTTACCCCATATAAAGCAAACAAGCTCTGCCAAATGTGAATAAGTTGACCTTGTCCAATTGCAGCAAGCATTTGTTTATCAATTAAGCTTCTGCCACAGGGTTTTAATAGTTGTTCGCGCCCAGCAGCAACTGCACCGCTCGATACTAAAATAACGTGATGACCCTGCTTTTTAAGCTCGCAACATTGGCGTACTAATTCAACCATATGTGCTTTGTCTAGCTTATCGGTGCCGCCAGTTAGTACGCTTGTACCAAGCTTTACAACTATTACCTGTTCCCTTTGCATGTGCTTTTTACTAATGATTAATTAAAGATGAATTAATTTATACCAGCTCGGTATTTTTGAACAAGTTAAAAATTTTCATGCTAGGATCTGATTTTATTAAATTAAGTAAATTACTCTCTATGCCTGCCAGTTTATGTTTAATTATTGCCACCTTTTTATGGGGCAGCTCTTTTATTGCGCTCAAATACGCCATTGCTATTTACGACCCTGCATTGGTGATATTTTTACGCATGCTCACCACGTTAGTTTTGTCGCTTTGTTTATGGCGCTACGTTATTCGGTTTGAGTATTTAAAAGGTGACTGGAAGTATTTAGTGGGTATGTCGCTTGCTGAGCCTTGCTTGTACTTTTTATTTGAAGGCCATGCAATGGAATACACATCGGCCTCGCAGGCTGGGGTTATTGTGTCGTGCTTGCCCATTATTATTGCGCTACTTGCCTTTTTATTGCTTAAAGAATACATAAGTAAATCCATCGTAGTCGGTTTTACGCTGTGTATTGGCGGCAGTATTTTACTTACGCTTCTTTCACCAAGTACCGACCAAGCACCTAATCCGTTGCTGGGTAACTTTTTAGAGTTGATGGCTATGGTGTGCGCTGCATTTTATACCGTAAGTATTAAACATTTAGCTAATCGCTACTCGCCGCTTACTTTAATTGCGTTGCAAGGTATTAGCGGCAGCTTGTTTTTTGCTCCGTTTTTATTTTTTATCGACCTGCCAAGCGAAAACCAACACGACTTAACCGCGCTTATGAGCATTTTGTATTTAGGTTCGTGTGTAACCCTTGGTGGCTACGGCATGTACAACTATGCAATTAGCAAAGTATCGGTATTAACCGCTGCTGCGTACTCTAATTTAATTCCTATTTTTACACTTATTTTGTCAGCTATTATTTTGGGCGAAGTGCTCAACGTTTGGCAATGGCTGAGCATATTTGTGGTATTTATTGGCGTAATGATAAGCCAGCGTCATCAAGAACTTGTGGTTGATATACCGCTTAGTGAATCAGGCGAAGACATTTGCGCAGATACAAGCAATCTTAAATCAGTACCCGAGGCAAGCGAATCAAAAGGGTAACAGGTAAGCAAATACAGCCCGGGTGTTTGTAAAAATGTGTTTTGGGATTGATGAATAACCTTAATCCCCGTTACCTTATAATTTTGTATCACCCCACTTTGCAGCTGCAAAGTAAACGCTTCCCCCACTTTGGCATTTTGTAAAAATGCAAAATGGGTGTCGTTATGCCCTGCTATTAGCGCGCCTTTTTCGTTTCCAAATTCTTTTCCGCCAAGCTCCCCTGCGGGTAAAAATTGGCTAGGCGCAAACGCTAAGTTACGGCCACTCGCTCCAGCCAATACACTTAATGTTTTATTATGATTTGGCCAATCAAGCTTTGCAGTAACGTAGCTGTCGGCGTAATACCAAGGCTTTACTTTAGTACTGGGTGATTTAAGCGCCTCTTGCCATGCTTGTTCAATTAATACTTGAGCAAGCCACGCTTTTGCCTGCATATAAGTACCGTGACCAAATAATCCAAGCCCAGCTATTAGTAAGCCCGCACTTAGCCACTTTTTCATTTTAAGTCTCTTTTCATTTAGGGATTCGCTCTGTGTTTAAATTTAAGAGCGCCAAATCCCAATAATAAAATACAGCCTAATAATATGTGCAGCCTACTTTGCCCATCGGTTTGTGGTAAACGCATTGCCATACCTTGTGGTACTGCATTACTAGCTTGCGCCGTTTGCTCTGCCACTTCTTTTATTTGAGTTTGTTCAATTGCTATAAAAGCAGTAAACGGGCTAAGTAATTGATGAGTAAGCGCAAGCTCCTGTACTTCATCTTTAACTGTATTTTGCTCGTTGTATAAAAGTAATGACTTAATTTTTTGGCGCGCCCACAGTTTTGCTACACCTTGAGCGCTTGAGCTATTTTGTGTACTTAATTTAATACTTAAAGGCCCTTGTGCTGTTTGCCCAGCAAGTACCACACTTTTAGCATTATTAAGTTTTATAGCGACCATGATAGGCTCGCCAAAATATAAATCAGGTAGTGGTGACGGCCAAAAATCTAAACTGTTACCGCTTTCATCGCTTAGCGCCAAATTAGTAATAGCCGGATGCGCAAGCTTATCAAACAACTGCTGCATTTTAGGTTGCACCTCGTTTGTGCTGCCTATAAACGTAAATGACCCCTTACCGACATCTGCCGCTCGGCGCATAAAAAAGCTGTTAGGTGCGCTGCCAATACCTACCGTAAATAAGCGGCTATCGCCTAATTTACTTTGAATGTTTTTAAATAATGCATCTTCGTTGCTTACGCTGCCATCAGTTAAAAATACAACTTGGCGTACAAAACCATCAAACTCGCTGCCATCAAGTACGGCATTAAGCGCACCTTGTATTTCAGTGCCGCCGTCGGCTTCTAGGCTATAAATAAATCGCTCTGCACGGCGTAAATTAAAGTCACTGGCTATAAGTGGTTTATCGCTCATTGGAGTTACTATGTTGTCAAAACCAATAATGTTAAAGCTGTCGTCGCTATCGAGTAATGACAGCGCATAAAACAAGGCTTTTTTAGCTTGCTCCATAGATTGCCCGTGCATAGAGCCAGACGTATCAACTACAAATACCATTTCACGAGGTAAGCGTTGAGTTTGTGTAAAGTGATCCCCTGGTGGCATTAGCATAGCAAGTCCGTATCGGTCACCATTTTCAAACTGCTGAGTAAAAAATGCGGCTTGAGCTTGCTCTTTTTGCAGCGGTTTAAACTCAAGTACAAAGTCGCGATTAACTGCATTTGTCTCATTTAACGCTATTTTATATTGCCCAAATGCTGTGTTTTGTACATCAACATTATGAAATTTAGAATTGATATCCACCAGTTCTAAGCCTACATCTATATCAATGTTTAAGCTAAATTGGCTGCTTGGTACGTTATCAATTTGAGTACTATTTTGAGTGATGTTTTGAATGCTGTAAACAGGGCTTAACCATCCCGTTGGGAGCGGATTAACATGCGCTTGATTTTGAGTATTAACCTCAACTTCACCACTAATCGCATGATAACGCGGTGTAATAGTAGTAGGAAATCTAATAGCAAATGTGCCGCTGCTGTAGTCAATTATTTCTTGATACTCAAGCTCAATAATCACTTGCTCACCAGGACCAATATTTGCCACATTCGTAATAAACATATTGGCGCGTTGCTGGCGTACTAGGGCAGCTTGCTTACCTGCTTTTTTAGCCTCCTCGTATTTTTTTTCGGCCTCTACCTTTTTATCAATTTGGCCTTTAATGACTCGCTCACCTATACGCATCGTCATCGCATGTACGGCGCTTTCATCAGGCAATGGAAAAACGTAGCGCGCGTTAACTGCAAACGGGTTTTCGTTTTGATAAGTCTGCATTACTACAACATGATTAATTAGGCCAGTTAAGGTCATATTGGCGTCGCTTTTTAATATTATTGCTGGGCCTGCTGGCGCACCATTGCTATCAAAAAGCTCTAACTTGGGTGATTGCGCATGGCTTTTAAAGCTAGCTAACAGCACAATCGCTATGAATATAAAAATGCTTACTTTAGTAAGCATTTTGGTTGGTTTACTCAATTTAAACATAAATCACTCCATCGAACGCTTAGCTTTACTTAGATTCAGTTAGTTTTAGTTACTCGCCGTTTGGCCATTTACACTATTCATTGAGCGAGTGGTAAGCGTTACGCGTCTATCAAAAAAGTTATCTTCCACCGTGTTGCTGTTAGCCAATGTTTGCTGCTCGCCAAATGCCTGCGTGCTTAAGCGTTTATGGCTCACACCGTGTTTTATTAAATAGCTTTGCACGGCATTTACACGCGCTTTAGAAAGTAAAAGGTTAGCTTGCTCATCGCCGCGTTGATCGGCAAAGCCACTTAAATCAAGTGCGAGTTGTGATTGGTTGTTTAACAAGGTAACGAGTTGATCTAACTGCAGCGCAAAATGCGGGGCAATAACACTTGAACCTGTTTTAAATTGCACCGTCATCGCCAATAAGTTATTAATTTGAACTTGAGTTAACTGCTCATTTTGATTGGCAAGCACTTCTAGCTGTTGCTCTAACATATTATTGTGGTTAAGCACGTGTTGGTAATCGCTGGTTTTTTCTTTCATGACCGTAATTGCACGCTCTTGCTCTGCAATTTTGTTATCAGCTACTTTTGAATCACCTATTAAGCCACCGGCAAATGCACCAATAAACGCACCAATTGGTCCGCCCACTACGCCGCCAATAATAGCGCCTGCACCTAGCCCAATAGCCGTTTCTTTATGGGCTTCTTTTGATGGCGTGTTAGATGTTGAGGCAATTGCTGGAGTACAAAAACTAGCAACCAGTGTTAACGCGATTAATGTCTTCTTCATGATTTGATCCTTAAACTTACTTTTTAATTTGTGATGTTTTGTTTTGATGGCTTTATTAAAACAAGCTCAAGTGGCAATAAAGGGGAGCAAAAATGGCAAACTGCTGAGCAATTGTGGCAAAAAAATGGCAATTGCCTTTTTAAGCGTACTTAGCTTAAAAACTTCGTTATAGTGCACAGCAGAGGCAATAGGATAATGATTAGAATGAAAAAAATAGCCATCGTTGAAGATGAAACCGCAATCCGCGAAAACTACATAGAAATGCTGAGCGCACAGGGCTACCAAGTAAGTGGCTTTGCCGATCGCGCTAGCGCAGAAGCTGCATTTAAAAATGCCCTGCCCGATTTAGCTATTGTTGATATTGGCCTAGGCCATGAAATAGATGGCGGTTTTTTACTGTGCCAAACATTGCGATCGCTTTCTAAAACACTGCCTATTATTTTTTTAACCGCCCGCGATAGCGAAATAGATACTGTATGCGGCCTGCGCATGGGCGCCGACGACTACCTAACAAAAGACATAAGCTTGGCTCACTTGGCTGCGCGTATTGGTGCGCTGTTTCGCCGAATGGAAGCACTTGAACAACCTGCTGATGCAAACGCACTCATAACACGCGGGCAGTTAACGCTCGACACACAACGCATGCAGGTATTTTGGCTGCAACAATTAGTTGATTTAACCGTAACCGAATTTTGGATGCTGCATTCACTCGCCCAGCGACCTGGCCATGTTAAAAGCCGTAACGAATTAATGAGCGATGCAAAAATTTATGTAGACGACAGCACCATTACTTCACACGTAAAACGTATTCGTAAAAAATTTATAGCACTCGATAGCACCTTTGATTGCATAGATACCGTGTATGGCATGGGCTATCGGTGGGAACAACACTAATGCTACGATTTGGTCTGCGCAGTAAATTTATATTACTTTCATGTTTTTTGTTTTTGCTACCGTGGCTTGGCTACGAGTACGTGTGGGAAATGGAAAAGTTTTTACGCCAAGGCCAAGAAAAAACCCTCGTAGGCACCACTCGAGCACTTGCTACTGCATTACATGAGCGCCCCGCATTATTTGACGAGCAAACCAACTTTTTAGACCAAGTAGTAAAAGGCCGCGATTTATACGCTTATAATCTTAAAAACCCTATTCAGCTCGACGGTAAACTTAACGATTGGGACAGCTACCAGCCGTTATTTTGGCACTACGACAAGCGCTACTTACAAAAAACAGATAACAAACATCAAGCCAGTGACTTATCGTTTGATCATATGGTGGGAAAATTTGATAACTACTTATACGCCGTATTTAAAGTCACCGACAATACCCTTATTTATCGCGCTAAAAATAGCTTAAGCATTACCAATAACGATTATTTACAAATTGGCCTAAAAACGCCAGACGGTCAGTTTAATACTTACATTATTGCGCCGCGCCAAGATGGTTGGGTTAATGCGTTTGATGCAAATACCAAAGCCCCTTTTACAAAAATTCAGGGCTATTTTGAAAGTACCAAATCAGGATATAACGTAGAGCTGCGCTTTCCTATTAACATGCTGGGCAACAAACTTGGCTTTGCCATTGTTGACATTGATAGTAAAGAGGCATTGTTAGAGCCTAAAATAATGTCGACCTCAAACTTAAATAACCCAAACGATTTAGGCTCTGTATTAGTCCCTTCTCCAGAAATTAGCCGTATTTTAAAAGGCATGGGCCACAGTGGTAGCCGCATTTGGGTGGTCGATAACCATCATCGCGTACTTGCGCAGTCGGGTACTATTCAAAATGCAGATGGCGTTTGGGCTGATGGACTTGCTAACCAAGCACCTGAAACTTGGTGGCAGCGCTTTGAGAAAAATTACTTACACCCAATTTACTATAAAATATTAACGCGCCCCGAAAATGAGTTTTTAGATACCCTGCACGATGTAGCTTCTATGCAGGGCACACATTTAGCGAAAGCATTAAAAGGACAACCAGCATCGTCTTGGCGCTTAACCCCCGACAGCAAAGCCGTTATTTTATCGGCCGCTTACCCTATTTGGATTCAAGACCAAGTAATTGGCGCGGTAATAGCAGAGGAAACCACAAACGGCGTACGTACGCTGCGTAATAAGTCACTCGAAAAACTCTTTAACGTTATTTTAGCTGTGATGCTAATTGGTACTGTGACTTTATTCTTTTTTGCCTCACGTATATCGAACCGAATTAGGCGGCTGCGCGATACAGCTGAACAAGCAATTGATGCACAAGGGCGTGTTACCGGCAGTATTAATTACAGCGATGCTAACGATGAAATTGGCGATCTGTCTCGTAGTTTTTCAAACATTGTGAGCCGACTTGGTGGCTATACCGATTACTTAGAGAATATGTCGTCGCGATTGTCACATGAGCTGCGCACGCCTGTTGCGGTAGTACGCTCATCACTCGAAAATTTACAAAGCTTGCCACAAAATGAGCTAAGTCAAAAATACCTCGATCGCGCCAGCGAAGGCGTTGAACGCTTAGGTAAAATTATAACCACCATGAGCGAAGCCACTCGCCTTGAGCAAAGTATTCAAAGCAACGAACCTGAACCTTTTGATTTACAAAAAGTAATAAATGGCTGCATGCAAGGCTATCAGCTTACTTACCCAAACCAGTTATTTACGCTTGATGTATGCCAAAACAAATTACCTATGCAAGGTGCACCGGAGTTTATAGCTCAGCTACTTGATAAGCTTATTAATAACGCGCTGGAGTTTAGTGAGGCCAATACGGCTATTAATGTAGGCCTTAAGCAGAGCGAAAATAAAGCAACATTAACAGTGAGTAACACAGGCCCTGCGTTACCCGAAGGATTAACTGAGCATATTTTTGACTCTATGGTGTCGGTACGTAGCCAGCAAATGCAGCAACAGCCACATTTGGGGTTAGGTCTTTATATTGTAAGGCTGGTGTGCGACTACCATAAAGGCAGTGTAACAGCGCAAAACAACGAACAAGGTGATGGTGTAGTGTTTACCGTAACACTGCCGTTAGTTAATGGTTAAGGCTGTATTTATACCGTTATATTCGTACCGTTATATTTATAGCCACAGCATTATATGCAAATAGTAAGTACGTAATAAATTAAATTCAGCTGTATATTTTTAGTTAAAAAAAGTTATTTTAATTTACCTTAACTCCATATAAATTAACAAATAAACCCCTCTCATCCCTCAAAACCTGCCGGTTACAATTTAGTACAACTTCAAATGTAACTATTCACTTTTAATTCAGTCGAATGACCATACCCTACATCATATTAAAGTATTAAATTGAAGGAATACTCATGAAACCATCACTAGAGCGTGAAGAACTAGACTTTATTTTTGACTTATACAGGCCCTCTAAAAAACCTGAGTCTGAAAATGTAAAACCAAAAAGTACAAACTACAAAGAGCTAAGAAAGCACGACGCGACTAAAAACCAAGGCGTATCGCACTACTTAGTCTAATTTTATTACGCTTGGGACTTCTCATGTTCTAAAAATGCTTTAATGCAGTTTATTTCTGCAAGTTTTACTTCTTCGCCTATTTCAGGGCCTTTTTTGCCATTTTTAAGTGCATTTTGCACTACCTGCTTCTTATCCATTTTTTGCAGTTCAGTATGAATTGCTCGCAGCTTAGCTGATTGCGGGTATGGCTTATCAACAAGTGTTTCACCACGCCCTTGTGCATCGCATTGGCATGCTTGGGTAAACGCTATAAAACGTTCTGGGTGTACCAACGCATTTAAGTTAGTCACTATTAGCTTGTGAATGGTTTGCGGCCTTAACTGATCAATCGTGTGGCAAAGGGTGTGATTATCACTGGTGAGTACACCAACATCGCGAAAACGGTTAGGCACTTTTAAGCGCTCACAAAACGCCTCAATAACTGCAACACCTTCGCGTTCGTGCCCACGTAGGTTTCCATATTTTTTAAAACTAAGCGCTTTTCCAAAATCATGGGTTAGTGCAGCAAAACGAGTTTCCAAGTTAAAATTCAAATCCGCTGCACGCCTAAGTACCAGCATAGTATGTACAAATACATCACCTTCAGGATGATGGTTTGCCGGTTGCGGTACATTAACCATGCGCTCAAGTTCTGGAAAAACACCTAAGCCTTGCAGTGCTTCAAAATAAAGCTCAGGGTACTTTTCACCCAGTGCTTTTTCAGTTTCAAGCCACACGCGCTCAGGTACTAAATGATTTAGCTCACCTTTATTTTTAAGCTCGCGCATTAATGCATACGTACTTGGGTGAATACGCCAATCACTGCCATAGCGCGCTAAAAAACGGGCAATACGCAGTACTCGAACAGGGTCTTCTACAAATGCCTCAGTGGTGTGGCGCAGTGTTTTATTTTGTAAGTCAGTTTGGCCATTAAACGGGTCAATAATATTACCGTGTTCATCAAGCGCCATTGAATTTATGGTTAAATCACGCCTTGCTAAATCTTCTTCTAGCGTCACTGTTGGGCTGGCATCAACCACAAAGCCTGTATAGCCTTTGCCGCTTTTACGCTCTGTGCGCCCTAGCGCATATTCTTCTTTTGTTTTTGGGTGTAAGTAAACCGGAAAGTCGCTACCTATTGGCACAAAACCAAGCGACTGCATTGTGTCTGGCGTTTCACCAATCACTACATAATCGTTATCTTTTGATTTTATATTTAGCAGTTTGTCGCGCACTGCACCACCAACGAGGTAAACTTTTTTTAAGTTACTTTTCACTTTATTCCCATAAACATTAATAAAATTGTTTGATACTAATCATAACATTAATTAAAAAATTCTGCGGTGTTTGCCAAGCTTAAGTAAGCTCATTACAATGGCGCATTATTTTCAGCTATAGCCTCACAATTAATGAAAAACCATTCATCAAAAAAAGAACTTATGTTACTACCTATTTTATTAGTGGTTATTTTAATGTGTGTGGCGGGTCACTTTTTACTACAAGCAAATTTTCAAGACAGTAATGTGGTTGAATACATGTTAGCAGCACTGCCGTTTGCTATGTTTGGATTGGTTATTGTGGCGTTTAAAATGGCGGCTAAAAGCGAAAAGGATGAACAAAACGAGCAGGACTCTTAGTCCTGCTTAGTTTTAGCTACTTATTATAATTTAAAGTATGTGATAGCCAAACCAGTCTGGCTTTATAGGCTGCGATATACCGCTGGGCGTGAGCTTAATGTTTAGCTGGCTGTCAAGTAAATCAATGGCAAAGCAATCGTCTACGTCATGTAAATCATCTTTATGGATATGGCTAAGCCCTGCTAGCAAATCGCTTTTAGCTCGCTCTTTCGCTTCATGGCTACTGCTTGCAACATACAGTGCAAAGTCGTGTTGCTCAGCCATAGAATCACTTCTGTAAGCGCCTAAATTTACAAAATAGAGTTGTTTATTTTGCTCCACATAGCTATCGACTACTTCTATTTTAAAACCATCTATATGATTAATTGCCATGTAGCTATCCATGTGAACACTACTTCTGTCGCCTACCCATTGGCTTTTTAACTTTGAATAAGTTTGCTCTATGGTTTGCCCTACAACAAAACGAATATCATGCATTTCAATGTGGCAACCTTGAATCCGGCCACCTAAATACACCATAAATAACTGCATGCTTTTCCTTAACCTAAATTATCAACATCAATATTATGCTTTTTAATCAACTTATAAAAATCTGAGCGATTGCGCTTAGCAAGCTTAGCGCCTTCGGCTACGTTACCACCTGCCATTTTTAAAGTGTTAATCACATAGTCGCGCTCAAACTCTTTTTTAGCGTCGTTTAGTGATAATGGTTCTACGTTTGTTTCATTACTATTTAGCGCAGCTAACACTAAGTGCTCTGAAATAACATCGCTTGGCGTTAATGCTACAACCTGCTCTACTACGTTTTGTAATTGGCGGATATTACCTGGCCAGTCGTAACGCACAAGCGCATGCATAGCATCGCTGGCAAAGTGTTTTTCAGTTTGCTTCATGCGCTTAGCAATGCTTGCACTAAAGTGCTGTGCTAATAAGCTTATATCTTCGCGGCGCTCACACAGTGGCGGTAATTTTAAATTAACTACGTTTAAGCGATAGTATAAATCTTCTCTAAATTGCTGGTTTAAAATAGCTTCAGGAAGATTTTTATGTGTTGCCGATACAATACGTACATCAATCGCTATTTCTTCTTGAAAGCCTACGGGGCGAATTGTTTTTTCTTGTAATACGCGCAGTAACTTAACCTGCAAGTTAAGTGGCATATCGCCTATCTCGTCTAAAAATAGCGTGCCGCCCTCAGCTTGTTGAAACAAACCTTGATGATCTTTAATTGCGCCCGTAAAAGAGCCTTTTTTATGACCGAATAATTCAGACTCTAAAAGCTCCCCTGGTACAGCGCCGCAGTTAATTGCAACGAAAGGGCCACCGCTTACATGACTATGCTGATGAATCGCCTGTGCGAGTAGCTCTTTACCTGTACCACTAGCCCCCGAAATCAATACATTAACTTGCGTTGGCCCAAGTAGTTTTACTTGCTCTAACAAGTGCAGCATTGCACCACTGCGCGTAACTATGTTACTTTTAGGTGCTGCTTCATCTGCATTAACACCATGTATTTCTATCGCTTTAGCAAGGCTGTCAAATAGCTCATCTTTATCTACAGGTTTAGTTATAAATGCAAAAATGCCCTGCTTAGTTGCCTCTACGGCATCAGGAATTGAGCCATGCGCTGTCATCATAATGACAGGTAATGCAGGGTAGCGGCTTTGCAACTGACGATGCAATGCCATGCCATCCATTTCATCCATACGTAGGTCGGTTATTACGGCGTCAAACACTTGGCTTTTAAGTATTTGTAGTGCGGTTAAGCCGCTTTCACAGGTCGTTACTTCGTATCCTTTTGATTCGATACGAATAGCGAGCAGTTTTAATAAGCTAGCGTCGTCGTCAACGAGTAATACTTTTGCACCTTGCACTTTAGTTGCTGCCATAGTTACTGCTCCTTAGTTTCTTCTCGTAGTAAAAGCTGCTGCTCAATAGTTGCTAACGATGAGAGGGTTTCTTGCATTTTATTGTTAAGTGCTTGCTGCTCTTTTTTAGCATTTATTTGCATAGTCACTTGCTGCTTTTGAAGCCATAAATATTGCTTTATATCATCTGGCCAAAAGTAAGCAAGATCGAGTTTTAGCAACTTAGTCATTACCGTATTTGGATCATCATTTATGTTTAAGCACATAAATTTAAAAAAACGTTTAAGATCGTTTTCACCTGTAAAAATATCTTTTTTTGGCACCAATTTAAATCCGCCACACTGATTAGCGTGCCATGCAATAACTTGCTCTGCAGGCGGATAGCTAGGTTCAATTTTTGGTCTGGGTTTTGGACTAGGTTTACTGTTTTTGTCATTCGTTATTTTGGTATCGACCACAGGTGCAGGTGTAATTGACACACGCTCTTCTTGCCCATTATTAATTTCACAACCTGATATAACCATGCTGCTACTGAGCACACATAAAATAGCGATTAAACGCAAGCGCATGTTAATTAACTCCTAGATTTTTTGTTATGGGAATTTTAATTGAAAACCGGCAACCATGCGGCTCGTTATGCTCAACAGTAAGTGTACCTCTTAGCTGTTCAACAGATTCTTTCACAATAGTTAAGCCAAGCCCACTGCCTTGCAGCGTAACATTTTTACTGTGTTTACCTTGATAAAATGCGCTGAAAATTTGAGTTTTTTCTTGCTCTTTAATACCGCACCCTTTATCAAGTACAGCAATGCAAAGTTGGTTTTGCTCAAGCGCTAAATTAATAGTAACGCTTTGCTTATCTTGTGAAAATTTTAAGCCATTTGAAATAAGCTGAATTAAAATCATCTCAATAAGCTCACTAGGTAAAGCAAGCTGTTTATTAGGTAAGTTATTTTGCCATTGCAGAGCTTGCTGACGCGCACTTAAGCGATGTTCAAAATGGCTATTAATTTTATTAATAAGATAGCTAAACTCAACTTCGCTTAGGCTGTCTTTACTGGTGCGAATCGCATTATAACTCAGCAGGCTGTCAATCATTGTACGAAGGCGCACCATAGATTGGCTAATAAGCTCAAGCACTGCTTTTTGCTCAGCAGTAATTGGGCCTACTATTTCATCAGTTAGTAAGTCAGTGCCTTCGACCATTGAAGCAAGCGGCGTTTTTAGCTCATGGGTAACATGGCGTAAAAAGGTATCTTTTTGCTGCTCAAGCATATGAAGTTGCTCTTGCACCCATTGGAGTTTTTCTCCTAGCTCAACTAGCTCAGCGGAGCCTTTCACAGATATTTTTTGCTGCCAATGCCCCTGCCCTAGCTTATCAATAACTGTAGTTAACCCTTTTAGTCGCCCACTTATACGCCATAAAAAACCACCACCAACAATTAAAGTAAGCGGAATAAGTGCCACCAGCCAGTTTATAAATGAAGTTTGTAGGCTTGTAAGCTCATTTTGGTTATTGGTAATTTGCGCTTCATTTTTATCACGTAACCATAAAGTAAGCTCAGCAACTAAATCGCTCACTGGCACAAATAGCTCCGCTTGCTGTTGTTTTTGCTCAACAAGCTCTACATGCGCTGTTTGTAAGGTGACATATAAGCGTTGCCATTGGTGGGTGTAATCTTTATCCGTGTTTACAAATTTAAGTTCATCAATACTTTGCAGGGATGATTGCCATTTATCGACAATGAGCTTATCTAACGATTCGCTTTTTAATACCCAGTTTTGCCGAGTGGCGCGCTCAAGGCTGTTGAGTTCTTGTTTTAGAGTATTAAACGATTTGGTAACTTGGTAGTTGTTACTCACGATACTTTGAGTCACTGCTAATTGCTTGTTAAGCACATTTAAAAATACAATCACCACTATAGAAAGCGGGAGTAACGAAAGCAGCATACTCATTGCAAATTGCCCAATTAAATTAGGCCGCCAGTTAAGCATTGCATGGTATTTTTTAGCTATGGTTGCTGGCATTTCGTTTAGTCCTTTTAAGTTAAGCGTTCTATTATTAAGTGCTTACCTTATACACTAGCTGAACCAGCAATTATATTTAATACGATTAACAGCCAGCGCTACAAAAACAATGTGTCGCCAAATAGAGACAACGTAAATCATTGATTTTTAAACCCTACCTTTAATCTCACTACATAGTGTTGCAAAAGGCACACAAAAATTACAATAAACCCCGTAAAAACTTCCCACCCCTTTTAAGTTAAAAATATAAACACTTGAAAATTAACAACAATTATTTTTGGCATCATTTTTGTAGTAGGAGTAATAACTTTAATCAATAAGGAAATAATTATGAACAAACGCATTTTAGTAATTTCATCATTACTGGCTTTAGGCTTTTTAGGCGCTAACGCACACGCAATGGACGTTCACGCGACTTTTAACGAGCTTGATAAAGACAGTAACGGCACATTAAGTGAAGCCGAAGCAGGTGAAGATGCCGTTCTACACGAAAATTTTTTACAAATTGATACTAATCAAGATGGGCAATTGTCGCTAGATGAATTCAAAAAATTTATTCAATAAACTCATTTAATAAGGAACGTGATTATGAAACAACTTATAGCCGCTTTTTCATTAATGTTTTTAGCAATTAGTGCTACCGTAATTGCATCGCCAACAAACGTGCGCTTTGCCCATTTAGATAAAGATATGGATGGACAAATATCAATTGTAGAAGCTAAGGAAGACAAGGAAGTAATGAGACAATTTGCCGACTTAGATGAAGACGGTGATGAAAAAGTCTCAAAAAAAGAATTTGAAAGCTTTAAGCCTTAATGAGTAATTACTGATTAAGCTTTACTTAAGCTTGTTACAAGTAAACTGAATTTAAAAGCATTTGCCATAATCCCTGAGGGAGTGTGTAAAAGGATTTAATGTTGGGAGTTAAATTACGGCAAGTGCTTTTTTCCTTTTTACTTTATTTTAGCCACGAACTTTTAATACATCTTTTGGAAGGAAGACCATGAAGATACTTTCCCTTGTTATAAGCATTTTAATGCTATTAAGTTTTGATGCCGCGGCACTTGATGTAAAGCAGCGCTTTGATCACCTAGATAGTGACAAAAGTGGCTATTTAACACACGACGAACTTGATCCCCAACCACAACTTTTAAACACCTTTGTAAAATGGGACAAAAACCAAGATAATCAAATTTCGCTAGTCGAATTTAAAAGTTATCTAACTAACAACCTTTACTAAGTGATTTGTATGAAAAGTATTAGCTATATAACGCTGCTGGCGTTTAGTATTTTTAGCGCATTTAGTTTTGCCGCAAGTAACGACATTGCAAAGCAATTTAAAAAGCTAGATAGGAATAAAGACGGTTTTTTATCACGTTCAGAAACCGCTATAGACCCGGCTTTGTGGTCACGGTTTTCAAGCTACGACAGTGACAAAGACGGTAAATTAGCATTAAATGAATATGGCTTATATGCAAGTAAGTAGTTTTATAGCTAGGTAAACAAGCACCTAGCTTATTATATTTATATCTATTAATTACGTTCAGGCTTTATTTTTAGAACAATGCGCCAAATACTCTGCATCAGTAGGTTTTGGGCTCACCATAAAATCCATTTTGAGATAAGTTAGAATAGATTGCTTACTCATATTTTCAGTTGTCGCTTTCCAGCGCCATAAACCCACAGCAGCTGCCGCATTATTATCAAACACACCCTCAGGGTAAGACGAGATAACCTTATACCCTTGGGCTTCACCTTGTGAATTAATTAACGTAGCAAGCTCAACACAACCTGAAATACTTCTTTTTGCAGCTTCTATCGGATATCGCGGCTCTACTCTTTTAACAACATCCCAATACTCACCTGCCTTACTTCGCAGTTCAGGACTCGATAAATCAATAATACTCAGCATTTCATCGCTTACTTGTTTATCAGACGTTGAACTACAGGCTGTTAGCATCATACTCAAGGGGAGTAATAAATAGAGAGCTTTCATAGCATTTCCTTATTCTTGATGCTTATTTAGTTATTTGTAATATTCGTATTAAACTCATACCCATCAGATTTTATAAAGGTTCGATCCAAAATGTTACACACACCGAAAGTAACTTTAAAGTGAGGTAAATAAGTACTTTTTTTCAAACCTTGTAATTTTCTCGTTACTTGAAATGTTTCATCAGTAGGAGATTTTTTTAATTTCACCTGTTACTTGAAATGTTTCGCCAGCCGGACAATTTTTTAAATATTTTTTACCTACTGGTATTGAATCAATCATGAAATCAATTCTGATATGAGTAAGTACAGGTTGTTTAGCTACATTTACGGCAGTAGGTAGCCAAGCCCATGCACTTAAAGATCTCGCTGCGGCTTCATCAAATAATCCTTTAGGATATGAGGAAATTACTTTATACCCCTGCGCCTTACCCTCAGAATTAATAATAGTCATTAACTCTACACAGCCCGCTAAGCCTTTTTTTGCTGCCTCTACTGGGTATCGTGATTCAACTTTTGTAAAAATACTCCAATAGTCTTTCACCCTATCGCGCAGCTCAACACTTGATAAATCTATATAATCGCGTATTTCAGCATTGGATACATCAGTATGGTTTAGCTTTTCTACACTTTTATCTGCAGTAGGTGTCGATCCACATGCCGCAAGTAATGAAGTTAATGGGAGTAATAAATAGAGGGCTTTCATAGCGTTTCCTTATGCTTTATTGATTATTTTACATACTAAATAATCACATTAATTACCTATTTTGTAAACAGTTAATATAGAGAAAAGCCTTAAAATGAGGTCTATCAATTCATTGGTATTATAAAATCAAGTTTGTTAATGTAAGTAAATTAACAATAAAAATTAAGTAACTATGCCACTCAAAAAAATAATCAAACCACTCATACTAGCCAGCCTTTGCGCTAGTTCTAGTTACACTCTCGCACAAACAAAAGTAATTTATAACGCCAATGGTTATACCCCTTTATACAAAGGTGAAGTACAGCAGTTTTCTACCCTCGTTATTAAAAATGGCAAGGTAGTTAAGCTCGGTAGCGAAACACTTAAAGATAGCTACCCAGATGCCAAGCTAATTGACGCGCACGGTAATACCTTATTACCTGGCTTAATTGATGCTCATGGGCACGTTATTGGCCTAGGAGATAATTTATCGCAACTTGACGTACGCGGCGCAACATCGGTTGATGAAGTAACAAATAAACTAAAAGTATTTGCCGATAACAAACAAGGTTGGATTATTGGGCGAGGTTGGAACCAAGAGCTTTGGGCTGATACACGCTTTCCTACGGCTAAAGATTTAGACAAAGTAGTGAGCGATCAACCTGTGGTTCTTTCGCGGGTTGATAGTCACGCCATTTGGGTTAATTCAAAAGCGCTCGAACTTGCTGGTATTACCGCCCAAACAAAAGCGCCTGAAGGCGGTGAAATAATTAAAGACGAATTTGGCAATCCTACGGGTATTTTTGTAGATAAAGCAGAATCGCTAATTACCCAGCATATGCCAGCCCCTTCAAAGCAAGATATAAGTGACTCACTAGATGCAGCAGGTAAGCATTTATTAAGTTTAGGCATTACCTCTACTCACGATGCAGGTATTGATAAAGCCACATGGGAGGTTTACAAAGAGCGCGGCGACCTTGGTAATTTACCGCTACGTATTGTGGCAATGTTAAGTGGTGCAAGCCCTGATTTAGGCGCAATGTTAAAGGCAGGCCGATACCACGACAAAAATGACTTTATGGAAATTCGCAGTGTTAAAGTTTACGCCGATGGCGCACTTGGCTCTCGCGGAGCCGCTCTGATTGAAGAATACGCAGACAGACCTGGTCACCATGGTTTAATGCTTGAAACACAAGAAAAACTCGAAGCGCTCTTTACACAAAGCTTTAAAAGCGGCTTTAGCGCAAATACCCACGCAATTGGCGATAAAGCAAATAAAGTAGTACTTGATGCTTATCAAAATGTGTTTAAAAAAACGGGCGGTATATTACTACGTAACCGAATAGAGCACGCACAAATTGTAACGCCTGAGGATATCCCTCGCTTTAAAGCGTTAAAAATAATCCCTTCAATGCAGCCAGTACATGCCACATCTGATATGCATATGGCAGAGCAACGCTTAACTGAAAAACAATTAAGCGGTGCCTATGCTTGGCAAACATTTTTAAAGCAAGGATCGGTTGTTGCAGCAGGCTCTGATTACCCGGTAGAGCTTGCAAATCCATTTGATGGTTTGTATTCAGCCATTACACGCATGGATCATAACAAACTACCTGAAAACGGCTGGCGCGCAAGTGAAGTACTAAGCCGCGAAGATGCATTACGTGCATTTACTCTCGGTGGCGCTTATTCAGCTCATCAAGAATTTAAGGTGGGTAGTTTAGAAAAAGGTAAATGGGCCGACTTTATTTTAATTGATAAAGACTACTTTAAAGTACCTGTTGACGAGATATACAAAACAAACGTACTGCAAACATGGGTAGCAGGAATAAAACGGTACGAAAAAACCAAAACAGAAAATACTATCGATAAATAAATAAAAAGGGTTAACGCAAGTTAACCCTTTTTATTTGTGTAATAAAACATGTTTAGCTAAACATGTTTTTCACATCTTTTAGCATATCGTTGTATTCATCACTTGTGAATAATTGCATAGACGGTATTACACCTTTATCTATGTACGTTTGCAGCGCTGCTGACTTATCAGAAACCTGTAATGTTCCCTCTAAAATAGCGCCTACTCGAATAAAGTCTACGTAACTAACTTTATCAGGTTTGTAACTTGGATCTGCCCAGCTTAGAGCTACATCAACAAACTCTTTAGGAAATTCCCACGCTTGCATAATCGATGAGCCAATTTTCCCACTCAGCTTTTGAATTGCGTGCGCTAAAAAGCTTGGGTTGGCAAACACTTCAGGGTGGCGCTCAGCTTCTGTTAAAATTGGTAATACACCAATATTGTAAACAAGCGCAGCTAATGTAATTGAATCACGATTTAATGAAGTGTGTTTATTGTTTTTTAAGTAAAACTCCATGAGTGTTATTGAATGGCTAGCAACGGTTAATGTTTTTTGCCAAGCCTTGCCCATGTAGCCTTTAATTAGCTCATTGTTTGATACAAATAATTGCTCCATAGCCATAGCTGTTGCAATATTTTTAATTTGGCGCAACCCAATGCGAGTCACTGCTTGTTGTAAATTAGATACTTTTACAGAACGTCCCATAATCGCACTATTAGCTACTTTTATCATACGAGCTGAAAGCGCTGGGTCTTGTGAGATTACATCTGACATTTGCATTAAATTCACATCAGGGTTATCTGCAGCTTGGCGAACCTTAATCGCTACTTCAGGTAGCGTTGGTAAAACCAACGTATCGTTATTTATTCTATCGACTAGAATCGTTAATAAAGCGTTTTCTGTAGACATAAAGCTGCCGTCCTTTTGTGTTCAGCCTGTAAAGTAACTGCAAACTCAGGCAGTTAATTTTCGTATTAGTAATATAATTAGTATTGTCTAACTTACCGATAAAGTTAAGAAAATTATAGAAGTTTATTTTTATTTATAATGCTTTATCGCTCATGCCTGCCTTACAACGCCAAATACTTGCTATTTACTATTTAGTTTTGCTTTAATGCACTCACAATAAGGAAGCGTTTGTACATATTTAGTCTTTTAACTAAAGCAGTACAAATTATTAAACTTACTTTTTAACAGGCAATATAATGATCTTAAATAAAATTAGCCAAGCAATTATGCTCTCTGGTGTCGTTTTTCTTAGTGCATGTTCTGAACAAGCGCCGTCTTCTACCGACAACACAGCCACAGAGCTTGCTCAAAAAAGCAGTGCACAATCAGGCCCTGAGCTTATTAATGCAAATAACCAACGTTTAGATATTTACACCGACTTTAGCCTACAAAGTGATTTATCGCACTTAAGCGATAACCAACGAGCAATGGTTGCAAAGCTTATTGATGCTTCAAAAATAATGGATGAGTTATTTTGGAAACAATCTTTTGGCGAAAATAAAGACGCTTTTTTAGCAAAACTAAACGACGACAAAGTACGTAAATTTGCCGATATTAACTACGGTCCATGGGATCGTTTAAATGGCGATGAAGCGTTTTTATCCAGCTATAAAGAAAAACCTCTTGGCGCACAGTTTTACCCTGCCGATATAACCAAAGAAGAGTTAAACAATGCAGATGTTGAAGACAAAACAGGCCTTTACTCTTTAATTAAGCGTGATGAGCAAGGTAAGCTTTACAGCGTGCCATATTCAAAAGAATACGCTAATGGGCTTGCAAAAGCCGCTGACCTTTTACGTCAAGCAAGCAAACTTGCTGACGATAAAGAATTTGCTAACTATCTAAACTTGCGTGCTGATGCTCTACAAAAGGATGACTTCCAAGTATCTGACTTTGCTTGGATGGACATGAAAAACAACCCAGTAGATGTGGTTATTGGTCCAATTGAAACTTATGAAGATCAATTATTTGGTTACCGCGCAGCTTATGAATCTTACGTACTTATTAAAGATTTAAAATGGAGCGAACGCTTAGCTAAGTTTGCCGCATTTTTACCGGAGCTTCAAAAAGGCTTACCCGTTGATGCTAAGTACAAACAAGAAGTACCAGGCTCTGACGCCGACCTAAATGCATATGATGTTGTTTACTACGCTGGGCATTCAAACGCGGGGAGTAAAACAATTGCAATTAACTTACCAAACGATGAGCAAGTACAGCTAGAAAAAGGAACTCGTCGCCTGCAACTTAAAAATGCGATGCGTGCTAAATTTGATAAAATTTTAGTACCAATTTCAAAGCAGTTAATTGTACCTGAGCAGCGTAAACACATTACTTTTGATGCATTTTTTGCCAATACGATGTTCCATGAAGTCGCTCACGGTTTAGGTATTAAAAATACAATCACAGGTAAAGGTACTGTTCGTCAATCATTACAAGAACACGCAAGTGCGCTTGAAGAAGGTAAAGCCGACATTTTAGGCCTGTACATGATTGAGCAATTACTTAAAAAGGGCGAAATTACAGAAGGAACTATTGAAGATTATTACACGACCTTCATGGCGGGTATATTCCGCTCAGTTCGTTTTGGAGCATCAAGTGCGCATGGTAAAGCAAATATGATTCGCTTTAACTTTTTTGCTCAAGAAGGCGCTTTTTCTAAAAATGAAGAAGGCCTGTACCGCGTTAATATGGAAAAAATGAGCATTGCAATGGCCAAGCTTTCTCGCTTAATTTTAACCTTACAAGGTGATGGCGATTACGAAAAAGTAGATCAACTAATTGCAACGCATGGCGATATAAAAGAAGAACTTGCTGAAGACTTAGAAAAACTAAGTAAAGCAAATATCCCTGTAGATGTAACGTTTAAACAGGGTAAAGAAGTACTAGGGCTTAAGTAGTTTTAGTTAAACTTAGCTAAACCCTAAAAAAGCGTTGCAGCTTAAAACTGCAGCGCTTTTTTTAACGCTGTAATTTGTACATCTGTATACGGCACAGCTGGATACTTTCCCCAAATTGGCGCAGGCCAAGCAGCATCAGTAGTAAAGCGTGCAATATGGTGAATATGTAATTGCGGCACCATATTACCTAAAGCCGCTATGTTTAACTTATCAGGGCTAAACACATCCATTAATAATTTACTTAGCTTGGCTGACTCTTTTAAATACACAATTTGATCATCCTCAGATAAATCAATTATCTCTTTTAAGTTAGCCTGCCTAGGCACTAATACAAACCACGGATATTGGCTGTCGTTCAATAAAAGTACTTTACACAGTGGCCAATCGGCAAGCTCTATACAGTCGCGTTTAAGTTCTGGCGCTAGTTTAAATTCAGGGTTAGTCATTGTTATTTCCTACTTTGTCTTTAATAATCGCCACTTTATAGCATTTAGTTGCAGTTGCACACGCTTGGCTTTACCATCAAAGCAATATTTATAATAAGCTAAGGCAACCTTGTGCTAAAAAAAATAAAACACCTCTCACTAGCCCTCCCATTAATGGTTGGCGCTATTAGTGTTCAAGCAAAACCTTTATCGTTGGAGCGTATTTTTGACGATCCGAGCCTTTCAGGTAAATCACCTGTACAACTTAAATTTTCGCCTGACGGCAGCCGTGTAACTTATTTACAAGGCAAAAGCGATGACTACAACCGCTACGATTTATGGGAATACAATCTAAAAGATAACACCAACCGTGTGCTAGTTGATTCGGCAAAGTTATTTTCAGGCCCAGAAAACCTATCTGATGAAGAAAAAGCACGCCGCGAACGCCAACGTATTTTTGGTAAAGGCATATTAGAATACAAATGGTCTAAAGACGGTAAAGCACTTTTATTCCCACTTAACGGTGACCTTTACTATTACGATTTAGCCTCTGCTAAAAGTAAAAAACTAACCGACACTGAAACATTTGAAACCGATGCACGCTTTTCACCTAAAGGTAACTACGTATCGTTTATTCGAGAGCAAAACCTATTCGCTTTAGAGCTTGAATCAGGTAAAGAGATTCAGCTTAGTAAAGATGGCGGCGGCGTAATTAAAAACGGCATGGCCGAATTTGTAGCTCAAGAAGAAATGAGCCGCATGACCGGTTACTGGTGGTCAGGTGATGAAACTAAAATTGCTTATACCCGCGTTGACGAAACTCCAGTAAAAGAAGCTATCCGTAACGAAATTTACGCTGATGAAGTTAAATTATTTAACCAACGCTACCCGTTTACAGGTACTGATAACGTAAAAATTCAACTCGGTGTGGTTAAGCTAAATGACCAAAAAGTAGATTGGATTGATTTAGGTAAAGATGAAGACATTTATATCGCGCGTGCTAAATGGCTAAAAGACAGCAATACACTGTCGTACCAATGGCAAAATCGCTCGCAACATAAATTAGAGCTTCGTTTTTATAACAGCGAAACTAAAGTCCAAAAAGTAGCATTAACCGAAAACAGCGAAACGTGGATTAACCTACATTTTGATCTTGAGTTTTTAAAAGACAAAAAACATTTTGTATGGGCATCTGAGCGCGACGGTTTTAAACACTTATATCTGTATCGTACAAACGGTCAACTTGTACGTCAAATCACCTCTGGTGATTGGGCTGTTGATAGCTTAAAAGGTATTGATGAGAAAAAAGGCATTGTTTACTTTGCCGGTCGAAAAGATACACCGCTTGAAAGCCATTTATACAGCGCGCCTTTATTTAAAAAAGGCGATGCCAAACGTATCACCGAAAAAGGTCAGTACCATAATGTTGTGCTAGCAAAAGACAGCAAAACCTTTATCGATAATAGCTCGTCTGATAATAAACCAAACTCAGCAGCGCTTCGCAAAGTAAACGGCGAATTTATTACATGGCTTGAAGAAAATAAGCTTGATAGTAACCATCCGCTTACTCCTTATTTAAGCGACTTAACAAAACCAGAATACGGCACAATTAAAGCCGAAGATGGCCAAGTTATGCATTACCGTTTATTTAAGCCTAGCAACATTACTGATGGCAAAAAGCACCCTGTTATTGTTAACGTATACGGCGGCCCGCATGCTCAACGAGTGACGAATAGCTGGCGCAGTAAAAACTTGTACTTTCAGTACATGGCGCAACAAGGTTACGTAATTTTTCAACTGGATAACCGTGGTTCGTACAACCGTGGTAAAAAGTTTGAAGATGCTATTTATAAAAACCTAGGCGTGGTTGAAGTTGCCGATCAAATTAAAGGCGTAGAGTTTTTACGTACACTTGATTACGTAGACCCACAACGCATCGGTGTTTATGGCCACAGCTACGGCGGCTACATGGCACTTATGACTATGTTTAAAGCAGGCGATTACTTTCAAGCCGGCGTATCGGGTGCTCCTGTAACCGATTGGGCTCTATACGATACGCATTACACAGAGCGTTATTTAGGTCACCCTGATACGAATGCTAAAGGGTATGAAGACAGCGCAGTATTTCCATATGCTGATGGCTTAAAAGGCCCATTAATGATTTATCATGGAATGGCTGACGACAACGTGCTGTTTACTCATTCAACTAAATTGTTTAAACAACTGCAAGATAACGAAAAACAGTTTGAAATGATGACCTACCCAGGCTCTAAGCACAGCCTACGTGGTAAACAAGTGCAAACACACTTACATCAAACAATTACAAACTTCTTTAATCGTCATTTTGATGTTAAATAAGCAAGTAAAGTAATAACAGACTAAAGGCTGATTGATAAATCAGCCTTTTTTTTGCATTAATGGGCGTTAAGCCTAGATTAAACTCTTTTTTTAGCTACGCTTATTCTATGCGCTAAAGCGCACACTTTTTGAGGATAAATGTATGCCTAGTCTACGTAGTTTTAGTATATTCCAACGTTTCTCGCTGCTCATAGCTATTGTTGTATTTGGGCTTATAGCGCTTAGTGTAGCCAGCCTAACTCACCAATATAGCTCTCTTAAAAACGAGCAGTACCTTAAAACACAAAATGTAGTAGAAACTGCGTACAGTATAATCGAGCACTTTTATGACCTTGAGAAAAATAATACTCTCACTCAACAACAAGCTCAATCGCAAGCACTTAATGCAATAAGAGCTCTGCGCTACGACAAAACCAATTACTTTTGGATTAACAATTACCAGCCAAAAATGGTTATGCATCCTATAAAACCTGCTCTTGAAGGAAAAGATTTAACCAATAATAAAGACCCTGACGGCAAAGCATTGTTTGTTGATATGGTTAATATAGTTAAACGCTCTGGCGAGGGATTTATTCCTTATAAATGGCCAAAACCAGGTAAAGAAAAACCAGTTGAAAAAATCGCATTTGTTAAAGGTTTTAATCAATGGCAATGGATTATTGGCTCAGGTGTTTATCTTGATTCAATTGACGAAGCATTTAGCGAGCAACGTAATCTAATAGTCGTCAGTGCAACAATTATGATTATTGCTGTTATTTTACTTAGTTACTTTATAGGCAAGAGCATTTTAATACCTACTCGTTTAGCAGCCGATATGATGAAAGATATTTCACAAGGTGAAGGCGATTTAACTCGTACATTAAATGAATCCGGTAACGATGAAATATCTGAACTATCACACTCATTTAATTTATTTGTTTTAAAAATGCGAGAGTCTCTTGTTCATGTATCACAAAGTGCAAACGATGTAAGCGAGCATGCGCATACAGTTGATGATTCAAGTAGAACAAGCCACTCGTTTATTGAGCTTCAAAACGATAGCTCAACCCAAGTTGCAGCTGCCATGGAGCAAATGACTCACCAAATACATGATGTAAGCCGTAACGCCGAAGCCGCAGAGCAAGCAGCTAAAGATGCAGCACAAAACGCATCAACGGGTAAAAATGTAGTTGCGCAAACAATTACAGCAATAGAAACACTCTCAAGCAACATAGAAACAGTCAGCCGTGTAACAGAAGATTTAGCCAACGAGAGCCATAATATAGGCTCTGTACTTGATGTAATAAGAAGCATATCGGAGCAAACAAACTTACTGGCATTAAACGCTGCCATTGAGGCTGCTCGCGCAGGAGAGCATGGCCGAGGGTTTGCTGTTGTTGCAGATGAAGTAAGAACATTGGCCAGTCGTACAGGGCAAAGTACCGACGAAATTCAAACCATGATCACTAAACTTCAAGAAGGTGCAAAAGCAGCAGTAGAAGCAGTTAAATCAAGCCAAGCACTTTCAGTTTCTACCGTAGATCAGGCGTCATCAGCCAATACTTCACTTAATGAAATAGAACGACTTGTTTCAATTATTACCGAAATGAACAGCCAAATCGCACGCGCCACAGAGCAGCAAACTCAAGCTGCCGACGAGGTTAATTTACGTATTAATGAGCTATCTCAATCAACTGAGCAATCATTAAATAATACTAAACAGCTTACCGATGCCAGTGATAATCTTAAACAAAGTAGCCAAGAGCTTTCGAGCGTAGTTAATCGTTTTAAATTAGATTAATCGATACCGTTCTCATAAAATGCAAAAAGCCCTGAATTAACAGGGCTTTTTTATTGCATGTAAGTTTTTAGCTTACAAACAGTAACGTGCAAACAAGCTCGTTACTGATGCAGCCGTTGGCTTGCCATGCTGCCAATCACCGCCTTCAACACCGCTTCCTGCAATGTCCATATGCACATAAGGCAAAGGTTGCGCAGAGTCGTTACCGTGCTTATCAAGCCCACCAACAATAGCCATAAACGCCATAGGGAACTGATGTCCACGCGCAGTAACTGCAGATGCCGCATTATTGCTCGAGAGTACATCGTCTGCTAGCGTGCGTGGTTTAATAAAGTCGTAATCTTCACGGCGAGAGCGCGATACTTCTGCGCCATCGGCCCACAAATCTCCAAGGTCAGCTATTTGACGTGAAACACCAGCGCTACGAGCTGGACCGTTTTCAACATACGCACCGTAAGGACCCATTGCACGTGCCGCGTGACCCGTTAATGTAGCAACAGTAAACAACGTTGGGTTTATTTCGCCTTTAGCTAAATCTTTCATTTCGCTAAGCAGGTCGCCCATTGCTAAGCGCCCTTCTGCATCGGTATTACCAATGCGTACACGGATACCTTCGCGGCTAGTAATAATTTCATCTGGCACAAAACAATCAGAACCAATAGAGTTACGAACAACAGCCAAGTACGATACTACTTTAACGCCTTTAGGCTGATAATCCGCAACGGCTTTCATAAAGCCCGCAACAGAAGCAGCGCCGCCTTTATCACGGCTCATGCCTGCCATATGGCCACCTACTTTTAAATCTGCACCGCCTGTATCGTATACAAGACCCTTACCTACAAACATAAGTGTACGAGTAATTTCGCCCTCTGGTACATATTCAAGCTTAACAACACGTGGGTGATGGCGCTCAACTGCATACGATGCACGAGCAACAGTGCTTAGCATTGGGTAGTTTTTATCAATAGCTGCAATATCATCAATTACGTCAACTGCAATGCTTGAGCCTTTAAATAAATCAACGCAGTAATCAGCAAAACGTGGTGGAGCCATACGCTCAGGTTCGGTGCCACACAAGTCACGCGCGGCATATTGGCCTGCAGCAATTGCATTAACAGCTTTGATTGTTTGCTCGCTTGCGCCAACTAAACCAATTTGAGTAATAGGTTCAATACTTTTACCGTGATATTCACGCGCTTCTAATGGCTGCCATAAGGCTTGGCAAGCGCCTAAATAAGCAACTTCTAAAGCATGCTGATAACGGCTATCGCCATTTAAATTTGGTAAAAATAATGCAGGGTTAACACTACCCGACGCTTTTGCTTCGTTAATTGCTAATTTAGCAGCATCAAAATAACGGCGAACATCGTCGTAATCTCTATTTAACGGACCCGTTGGCGCAAGTACAACGCGTTTGTTTTCAATCACTAATAAAGTAACTTGTTTACCAATACGAGAATCAACTTTTGCTTGGTCTAAAATAGCATCACGTAATGAGTTATTTGGTAATAGAGAAAAGTCATCACTAATAATAATAAGCGCATCATGAGATGTGCATTCAAGGCTTGCACTAACCGCTTGAGGGTATGCCATAAATAAAGTCCTGTTAGAAAACATAAGCCCCTATTATCGTCGATTTAAATATTGAAGACCAGCAAGGTGCGATGAGCTAATTATACAACTTGCCAATAAATGGCAACTTGGGGTTACAGGCTTTACAGCTTAATCGAGAATACTCAGTTGGAAGTTTTGTTCTGGCTCGCTTTTAATGCCAACGCCTATGCCAAGTAATCTTACAGGTTGTTGTAGCCCTCGTTGATAGGCCTTAGTAAGGAGTTGAATAAATATTTCTGTGTTTAGCTCGTGGTATGCCTGATCGGCTGAGGTCACTACAAAATTTGCAAACTTCACTTTAACACTCAGCTTATTAATACGGTTTTGTAATTGCTGTTTATTAAGCCTTAAAACTAATTCGTCTAACAATTTTGGCAGCTCATCTAAGCACTCTTGCAAACTTGTTTTATTGTATTCGTAGGTATGCTCAACACTCAGCGACTTTCTGATGCGATCTGTTGATACTTTACCAACATATTCACCTGCACATTTTTGATAAAGCGACACACCAAAATTACCCACATGTTGCTGCATCCAGTTAACGCCTTTTTCACGTACATCCTTGCCGGTATATAAGCCTTTTAAATTTAGCTTTTCGAGCGTTACTTTACCCACCCCCGGAATTTTCCCCAGCGGTAATTGCGCTAAAAAGTCATCGACCTCATGAGGCAAAACGACAAATTGACCATTCGGTTTTTTTTCGTCGCTGGCTATTTTGGCAATAAATTTAATCGGTGCAATGCCTGCTGATGCAGTGAGCCCGGTGGCATTGTAAATATCGGCTCTTATTTGCTGTGCAATAAGTGTGGCACTGCCTTTACAAGCGGTGCTGTCTGTTACATCTAGGTAGGCTTCGTCTAAAGAAAGAGGTTCAACTAAATCTGTGTAGCGGCTAAATACTTCACGTATTTGATTTGAAGCTTCTTTGTATACAGCCATGCGCCCAGGGACAATAACTAAATCGGGGCATAATTGTTTAGCATGATAGTTCGACATAGCCGATCGCACGCCATATTCTCTAGCTATATAGTTAGCGGTTGAGAGTACGCCTCGTCGGCTATTGCCTCCAATAGCAAGCGGTACACATGCAAGTTTTGGATTATCTCGCATTTCTACTGCTGCATAAAAGCAATCCATGTCTATGTGAATAAACTTCTTCATCACCACAACAATAACTGGTTATTTATACAGTCATTATTATAGAATCAAATGTGATAAGCAAGCCTAGGGCCTGTTTATCTTTCGAGGTTAAATTTGCAGCAGTATGTTTGGTATTTAGGCAAGGCAGAGCCTATGTAGTGTGGTTATTCCCCATAAATAGGCGATAACGTAGCACAAATGCCAAACATACGCTGCCCGAAGGGTTCTGCCTAGGGGCAATTTACTCTTTGTTGCCTACATGGATGTAGGTAAGGGGCGTGAGCAGGACGCGGAAGCTTTGCTCGGTTTTTACTTAGCCCACTAGGTCACAAACCTCGCGCCGCGATTAAATAGCCCCTAGATTGAAAAAATTTTAATCCTGAAAGGTCAACAGGCCCTAGTTAACTATTAAAAAAAGCGCTTATTACCTTCTTGCTCTTTATAACCGCGCAACCAAAACATAACCTCGAAAAAAAACCCCGCTAACATCAAAATAATAGCGCCTGATTCGTTACCCATTGCGTAACAGGTAAAAGAGGCTATAAAAACCAAACAAGCTAAGGACCAGTTAATTATGTTCTGCATATTTCTACCTCTGTGTGTTTTCTGTGTTTGTCTGTGTAATTTAACTGTAGACCTAAAATTAAATAGGTACAATCATCTTATAAAAAAACATGCCATTAATTACCTTGAGCTCGTAACCCCATGTTGATAATCTAAGTACTTTAAAATTAAGGGCCAATAAATAATGCAAACGTTTAAAGATCAGCACCCTATCCATACCGACATCACCGTAGCGTGGGCTGATATGGATGCACTACAACACGTAAATAATGTAGTGTATTTACGTTACTTTGAAATAGCCCGAATCGACTTCTTAAATAAAATAAATCTGTTCGATACAATAAGCCCTAATGGCGTGGGCCCGGTAATAAGCGAAAATAACATTCGTTATAAACGCCCAGTTACATTCCCAGATACGCTTACAGTCGGTGTTACTATTTCTGATATAAAAACAGACCGATTTGTTATGAATTACACCGTATTTAGTCACGCACAAAACGCTATAACAACAACAGGCACTTCAAAAGTGGTTATGTTTGATTTTGAAACAGGCCAAAAAGCCCTCATTGCAGAGCCTCTTTTATCGGCGTTAGTTAGCTACTCTCAAGACGAGCAATAAGGAATTCTCATGCAATACAGCCCACTTGGCAGCAGTGGTATTAACGTTTCAAGAGTATGTTTAGGCAGTATGACTTGGGGTAAACAAAATACTCAAAGCGATGCTGATGAACAAATAGCCTACGCGCTAGAGCAAGGCGTAAACTTTATTGATACAGCCGAAATGTATGCAGTACCGCCCTCTCCAGAGACCTACGGAAAAACTGAGGAAATTATTGGCGATTGGCTATCACGTAATCAGCAAAAGCGCAGCGATGTGGTACTTGCTACAAAAATTGCAGGCAATGGATTATCGTGGGTACGTGATGGTGGCAATATTACGCGCCAAACGGTAATAGAAGCCGTAGACGATTCACTTAAGCGCCTTAAAACCGACTACATTGATTTATATCAGCTGCATTGGCCAAACCGCTCTACCCCGCACTTTGGCAGACAATGGCCCGGCACTCTTAAATTTACCGACGTAAATACACAAGAGCAGCAAGCTAGTATGCTTGATATTCTAGAGGGCCTTAATGAATGTGTTAAAGCAGGTAAAATTAAGCACTGCGGTTTATCTGACGATACGCCATGGGGTATAAGCCAGTTTTTAAGTTTGGCCAAAGAGCATAACTTACCGCGTATGGTATCTATTCAAAATGAGTTTAGCTTAGCGCACGCTAAAGACTGGCCGTATTTAATAGAACAATGTGTACACGAAGATATTGCCTACTTACCGTGGTCGCCTTTAGCGGCTGGTTTATTAACGGGTAAATACCTAAACGGTGCTCGCCCAGAAGGATCACGTTGGACCTTCATGCAGCGCAACGGTATTTTTAGAGATACACCCAATGCAGAGCAAGCCACTAAGCAGTATGTTGATCTGGCTCATGCAAACAATATTACTCCAGCACAACTAGCACTCGCATGGTGTAACCAAGTAGATGGCGTAACCTCTTCAATTATTGGTGCAACAAGCATAGCCCAATTAAAAGAAGATATTGATGCATTTAACATCACGTTAAGCGACGAAATTCTTAGTGAGATTAACACTATATTTAAAAACTATCCTATGCCTTATTAAGCATATACCAGTTAAAAGCAGCCTTGAACAAGGCTGCTTTTAACTAAAATATTTGACCCTACTACAACCAACACTATACTTTAATTAAGTTTTCTTAATTCAATGAACACTTATCAATGCTGAAAAGCGGATACTATGCATTTTGTCTATTAATTGTATTTAACGCGCATGCTGTTGAACAAAAATTACAGCCTCTAGAAGAAATTATTTGGCTGCAAAGTTACACGCCCCCTTTTCATATAGCTAAAAGCGAAAGTGCACCACAAGGCGGTATTTGCGACAACCTAACCGAGCAACTCATTAGAACCATAACAGATGTAAAGCATACCCGCTTAATTGTCTCTCAGCAGCGTATAAATAAATATTTAAGTGAAGGAAAAAACGTATGCTTCCCGTGTGTTATTTATAAAAAACATAATAACCAACTACTTAACTACTCAAATCCAACAACGGTATATCCCCCATTTTCAATTATCACGACTAAAGAGCTAAAGCCCAAATTAGAAGAAAAGCACGGCTCGCCTATTCACCTTATTAATTTATTAACCGACCCGCAATACGTATACGGGCAAGCTGCTGCACGTAAATTTACAACTAAAATTAATACAATTATTGAAAATACAAAACGAGATAAAGAGTCGTCGTTAAGTTGGAGTAGCGAAAATGAAAGTCAGGCTGTTATAGCACGCTTGAGTCACGGCTTTTTAGACTACTCAATTGATTACCCGTTTATGGCCGATTACTTTAATAAACAAGGAGAATATACGAATATAGAGAGTGTACCAATTGCAGAAAATGACATTCAATTTATACGAGGAGCAATAGGTTGTGCGGCTAACGCACCTAATAATTTTGCACAGCAAGCGCTTAAAAAAATTAACCGCGCACTAAAAAACAATGTACTACAATCGCCTGAGTATCAACAAAGTCAGCATAATTGGCTTAAAACTACCTTTGCCGACTTTGATCAACACTACCAACAGCAAGTTATTAATTTTTACTTACTTGCCACTGATGCTCAAGCAAGCACTGATCGTTAGTATAAAGTGCCACAGCAAAAATACTTTTAGCTGTTACCTCACCTACGCCCGACGGTGTGCCTGTCATTACTACGTCACCATCTTCTAAGCTCATAAATTCACTAATTTCTTGTAAAATTGAGTCCGGGCTATGCAACATAAAATGAGTATCGCCTTGCTGAACTACTTTATTATTAATTTTAAGTTCAAAGCTAAAGTGCTTCATTACATCAGTTAGCGCTACAAAATCAGTTAAAATTACAGAGCCGTCGAACGCTTTAGCGCGCTCCCATGGAAGTCCTTTATTTTTTAATTTACTTTGCACAGTACGCTTAGTTAAATCAAGGCCGAGTCCAACCCCTACAAATTTTTTATTTTTAACTACAAAACATAGCTCGGTTTCATAATGCAGTGTATCGCCGTTATGAGCCGCAAATAACGTATTTGTAATCGCGCTATTTGGTTTGTTAAATAAAACCATTTGATCTGGTGTTTCGTTGTTTAGCTCTGCAATATGTGCGGTATAGTTTCGACCAACACAGACTACTTTTGATGGTGTTAATTCTTCAGATACTAACTTTATTGAATACATATAAATAATGTCTCAGTTATTGGACCTGTTGACCTTTCAGGATTAAAATTTGTTCAATCTAGGGGCTATTTAATCGCGGCGCGAGGTTTGTAACCTAGTGGGCTCGATAACTGCTCCTGCGTTATTCTACTGACTTACATCCATGTAAGAATAAGTAAAAACCGAGCAAAGCTTCCGCGTCCTGCTCACGCCCCTTACCTAAATCCATGTAGGCAACAAAGAGTAAATAGCCCCTGGGCAGAACCCTTCGGGCAGCGCATGTTTGGCATTTGTGCTACGTTATCGCCTATTTATGGGGAATAACCACACTACACAGGCTCTGCCTTGCCTAAATACCAAACATACTGCTGCAAATTTAACCTCGAAAGATAAACAGGCCCTAGCTAATAAGCGTTTCAAGTAAGCTCAAATTAATAGGTTTAAGTAAAACTCGGTCAATATTTAAATCTTTTATTTCTCTAGGGTCTGGCTCTGCGCCACTTACAATCACCAAGCGTAGCTCTGGATATCGCTCATTAATCTGCTTGCCTAAATCAATGCCACGCCCATCGGGTAAATGCATGTCTAACAATACCTTATTAAATTGCTGGTCGTGATTAAGTATTTGCAAACATTGTGCGCAGCTAGACGCAATGACGGTTTCAACGCCTAGACTTTCTAAAAGTAGCTGCGTAATTTGCGCTGCATCGTGATCGTCTTCAACAAGTAAAAAGCGCTGCTTTTTCTCGGTTAAGCCCTTACTACAATTTATATCTTTAGCTTGCGGTGCATGCTCTGGCGCTACCAAATAATCTTGCAAACATTGATATAAAGCCGCGCTATCAACAGGTTTTGGTATTACATCGTTAAAGCCAAGTGCAGCAAGCTCCTCATGTATGCCTTTCATAGTAGCGGCAGTGAGCGCGATTATTGGGCCTTTGTAACCCATTTTCCTAAGCTCTATGGTAGCTTCCTTGCCGCCCATTACAGGCATATGAATATCAATAAAAATAATGTCGTAAGGCGCTTTATACGCATCTGCAATACGCACTTTTTCAAGCGCTTGTTGGCCATGTTCGGCATAATCGACGCGCGCACCACAGGTACTGATCATATGACCAACTAGCATGCGTAAATCACGTAAATCATCAACTACTAATACTCGCCCATGCACTTTACATGGAGCCGATTTACTTTGTAGTTGCGGCGCACTGCTAAAATTAAGTACCTGTCGTTCTACTTCGCTAATATCACCTGGGTAAACCGAAATAGTAAACGTAGAGCCTTTACCAATTTCAGAATGCAAACTAATATCACCGTGCATACGTGCTAACAATTCAGCACATATTGCCAAGCCTAAGCCTGCGCCACCTACAGAGCGTGATTCTACATCAGCTATTTGTTCAAATGGCTTGAATATTAGTTCTTGTTTTTCAGGGGCAATGCCCATGCCTGAGTCTTTAATGCTAAAAAATAGCATTTCACGATCATCAACCCACTGCGTCCACGCATTAACAACAATTTCGCCTTTATCGGTAAATTTAACCGCATTGTTTATTAGATTTATTAAAATTTGGCGAACTCTTGTTGCATCAAGTCGTGCAACCAAAGGTAATGGCTGATGAGATTCAAAGCGCAGCGTAAGGCCCTTATCTAGCACCGATACGCGCATTAGCGTGTATACATCGGCAAGCATGCTATCAAGGTTAACTTCGCTTAGGGTAAGTTCCAGTTTATCGGCGGCTATTTTAGATAAGTCGAGCACATCGTTTAACAGGCTCAATAAATGTTTACCGTTTCGATAAATAACACCCAATTCATTTTCTGCTTGCTGACTAAAGTCGCTCTGCATTAATAGTTCGGTGTAACCTAAAATAGACGATAGAGGAGTACGTAATTCGTGGCTTAAATGAGCTAAAAAGCGGTCTTTTGAGCGATTTTCAGCTTCGGCCTTTAAACGCTCTACTCGCTCGCCTTCAACATCTTTACGAGCAAGTGCATAACGAATAGCGCGCGCAAAGCGGCTCGAACTCATTTCTGTTTTTATTAAGTAATCTACTGCACCGGCATCAAGCGCTGCCGAGTCTAACTCGTCGTTTGACTGCCCGGTAAGCATAATTATGGGACCGCTAAAGCCATTAGCAATCGCTTCTTTTAATACATCTAAACCATTAGATGCACCCAAGCGGTAATCAAGCAGGCAAATGTCATGCTCGTTTTTACTAAGCGTTGCAATTGCCTGCTCTGGGGAACTTATCCATTGAATGTTAAACGTGTGTGAATCCAATTGGTCCAGATAGTCGCAGGTGAGTATGTAATCATCTTCATCATCTTCTACAAGCAGCAACTGAGTCACTTTATCTAACATACAATCTCCATTAATCGTTAAATGTTGTCGGTAGCTCTACAAACTCTACCCAGTATTTTCCTAGCGTTTTCATCAAATCAACTAAACCATCAAACGTCACTGGCTTAGTAATATAAGATGCGGCACCTAAGTTATACCCTTTAACCATGTCTTCTTCTTGCTTAGACGTAGTTAAAATAACAACCGGAATTCCCTTTAAATTAGGGTTTGCTTTTATAGCTTCAAGTGCTTCACGACCATCCATTCTTGGCATGTTTAAATCAAGTAATATCAATCCTGGTCGTGGCGACACTGTTTTGTCTTCAAACTTACCTTTACGTTCTAAATATTCAAGTAACTCAACGCCATCTTCAACAAAATGAAGTTCGTTAAGTACACGGCTTTCAGCAAGGGCATCTTGTGTTAACAAACGATCATCTTCATCATCATCTGCCATTAAAATAGTAATAGGTTTTACTTTTGAATAGGGCATTTAAGCCTCTCCTTGCAATGTGAAAAGCGCAGCTTCCACAGGTAGTTTTATAATGAAGGTTGCACCTTCACCGTCTTTACTTTTTGCTGTAATTGTTCCGCCATGACGTTCCACAATACGCCTACATACAGAAAGGCCAATACCTGTGCCTTTATATTGTGAGCGACCGTGCAAACGTTGAAACGGTACAAATATTTTATCGGCATAGTCTTGTGAAAAACCAATACCGTTATCTTCTATGGTAATAACTTGAAAACTTAAATGTGCATTATGATCCGCACTAAATATGTCTTTATCCTGATAGCTGATTTTTATATGTGGACTTACATCTGGGCGCCTAAATTTAACAGCGTTCGACAATAAGTTTAAAAACAGCTGCTGCATTTGGCTTTTATCAGCCTGAATAACCGGCAAGTCTTCTACATCAATTTGTGCATCTGACTCTTTTATCGCAATCTCTAAATCACTTAATATATCGGTTACTACTTCGTTTAAATTTGTATCATCGAAGTCTTTGCCGCGTGTAGTAATACGCGAGAACTCTAATAGGTCATTAATTAAGTTAGACATACGTTGCGCTGCATTTTTCATGCGGCCAATGTAATCAATCCCTTTTTCACCAAGCTCATCTTTAAACATGGTTTCTAGGCGGTCACTAAAGGCTTGAATTTTTCTAAGCGGTTCTTGTAAATCATGGCTCGCTACAAAAGCAAACTCTTCAAGCTCTCGATTACTTCGGCTCAGTTCGTCAGAATACAACGTTAATTCTTGCGTACGCTCAGACACTTTAGTTGCTAAAGTCTCGTTTTGTTTTTCAAGCTCAAAACGATACTTAGCTGCATTTCTTAAATTAAGACGTGTCATTACAAACATACCGATAATAAGTAATAAGCTTGTGATTGCTGTAATAGCAAACGTGATTTTAGCTTCATTCTTAATTTGCGCTAACTTTGAAAAATGGCTCACTTTAAAGAGTAATTCACGGTCTTGAATTTCATTAACATACTCTCTAATTTGCTTATAAAGCTCCCGACCTTTATGTGTATTTAACACATAAATTGCACGTCGCTCTTTGTCATCCAATGCTAGGTTTACAGTTTGCTTCAGCTCTTTAATTTTGCTATCAACTAGTACTAACAACTGAGCAATACGCTCAGCTTGGCCGTCAATCTCAGAGTGTAGTGACTTAACATGATCTGTTTGAGCTTCAATTTGTTCAATAGCATCGTAATAAGGCGTTAAATAGTCAGTCTCTTCTGTTAATAGATAACCGCGCTGACCAGACTCAGCCTGCACTATTGATAAATGCAGTTGCTCAATTGCCGTTGTCAGCATATTAGTGTTATCTAAACTCTTTTGGGTTTGCGTTAAACCTTGAATCGTATTCAATGCTAAAACTGCGTTACCTACAATAATACTTAACACAACAACTATAAAAGCTGCCCAAGTAACATTCGCTTTACCTTGCTGTTTTTGCTTGCTCATTTAGCTTCCCGAATTAGAGTTTGTACAACACTTACTATTTATTGAGAGTCAGTTATTTTTTGTAAACTTTCACTACACTGTTGGCAATTGTTAATAATTTTATCAAGTGCATCTAGCGCTTTTTCTTTTGGCATATCGTTTTCAAGTACCAACTTAATAAGCTCTGCATTCATCGATATACGATTAAGCGGCGCTCTTGCATCGTGTACTAATTTATTTAGTTGCTCTGTTTGGTTATCGGATGTCATGCCCTTCCTCAAATCTATTTATATTCGCCAATACCGCCATATGCATTAAGGCGGTTATAAAGTGTTTTGGTGCTAATACCCAGCATTTGTGCAGCAAGCGTTTTATTACCTTGCACCTTATCAAGCGTTGCATGAATAAGTTCTTTTTCAACTTCTTCAATGGTTTGTCCTGCTGATACTGGCTTTTCGGCCGCTTGATTATTAACGCGCGAAAAAGGCGACTCTAAGTTATCAGGTAGAGTAATATCGCTAGTTTGCGGATCGCTCATAATAAATGCACGGTGTATAGCGTGGCGAAGCTCTCGCACATTACCTGGCCATTCATAGCTTTGTAACTCTTTGAGCTGCGCTGGCGTCCAACTAAATGGGGTACCGTTTTCATCATTAAGCTGATCTAAAAATGCTTTAGCTAATAAAGGAATATCTTCTTTTCTATCGCGAAGTGGCGGTATATCAATAGGAAAAACAGCCAACCTAAAGTAAATATCTTCACGAATAATATTATTTTGCGCTAAATCGGTAAGCGAGCGGTTAGTGGCTGAAATAACACGACAATTGGTTGGTATTTCTCTGTTACCACCTACGCGTGTTACTTTTTTAGTTTCAAGCACTCGCAGTAAATTTGGCTGCATATCAATTGGCATTTCGGTTACTTCATCTAAAAACAAAGTACCGTTATTTGATTGCTCAAACACACCTTCTTTACGTGCAATTGCGCCTGTAAATGCGCCTTTTTCGTGGCCAAATAACTCACTACCAATTAACTCTTTTGAAAGTGCGCCACAGTTGCTAGCAACTAATGGGCCTTCGCACTGGCTTGCGTTATGAATAGCTTGAGCCACTACTTCTTTACCTGCACCACTTTCACCCATAAGCATCACGTTAGCGTTTGTTTTAGCTACGCGTTCAATCATGTTGTATAGTTTTTGCATTGGCTCAGACTCACCAATTAACCCACCAAAGTGGCGTGTAATACCGCTCGACTTGGCTTTTTTAACTGTTTTTTTAGGGCCATTTAAAACGAGTTCTAAATCTTCGCGTTGTAATGGTTTTAATAAATGCCCTACATTTGGCTCACACATTTCAGCTAAAATGCCTTTAACTGAAGGATGACCCGATATAAGTGTAATTTTTGGAGATTGCCCAATCGTTTTTAAATGATCAAGTAAGTGCAAACCGCTACCATCAGGTAACATAAAATCAAGTAGCACATGGTCAAAGGTATTATTTTCAAACCATTGATGTGCTTCTTTTAAACTGGTGGCGGTGCTTATATTGTGGCCGAGGAATTCGACTATGTGGCAAACAACGTCACTAAATTCAACGTCATCGTCTACTAAAAGTATGTCTAACATGATAAATCCCTATGCTTTTTTTCTTATTCTACGCATCCTAAATATTAATTTAAAGGCACGCCTAGAATCTAATTACTTAAATAGCTAAGTAATCCAATGCTATTTATTTTACCAACCTTACATTTACGTATGCTTAAAAAAAACGATCACAAATTACGAAAAATAATTAAAATCGTTTCTATTTGTAGAATGGTAGCAACTGTTATCATTAGAAGCTTAAAAAAGGAGACGAAATGCAGCAATTAAAAACCTTAGTTCATTCAGGTATTAATATTGACCACGGTAGTCAGTTTACGCGCTTAACAGCTCGCGCCATTGTTATTAAAAATAATAAAATACTTTTAATGTATACAAACCGCTATGAAGATTACAGCTTACCTGGTGGCGGAGTAGATGAAGGCGAAAGTATTGAACAAGGCTTAATTCGCGAACTAAGCGAAGAAACCGGTGCACAACAAATAAGTGTAGTTAAAGCCTTTGGACTCTATGAAGAGTATCGCCCTTGGTATAAAGAAGACTTTGATATTATCCATATCAAATCGTATTGCTTTGTATGTAATATTGCCGACGAGTTTGGCAAAGCACAGTTAGAGCATTATGAGCAGCAAAATGGCATGACTGCTAAATGGGTTGATATTAACGATGCAATTGCTCATAACGAGCGCACACTTGCTAACAGTGAAAAACAAGGACTCTCCATTTTACGAGAAACCTACCTACTAAAGCGCATTGCTAAAGAACTTCTATAAGTTGAATAAGCATGAGCAGTCAACCTTGTAAATTTTGCATCAATCAGAACTTTTTACTGCTTTGGATAATATATTCATAGTAGTAAAAAGTTATTAGCAGAATAAAAAACCCAAAATAGATAATACATTTCAATAGCTTGAGATTAATTAATACTGTTTTTTTGATATTGGCTTTCGTTTTGCACCCTTATAGATAATTAATTTGTAAGGAGATAGAAATGAGTAACACAGTTAAAACGATTAATCCGGCAACTGAGCAAACCATTGAAACCTACACGCTACTTTCTCAAAAAGAAGCAGAACAGGTAATCGAAAAATCTCACGAAACATATTTAAAATGGCGCTTAACGTCGTTCACTGAACGTGCGAGATATCTTAATAAGTTAGCCTCACTTTTCGAAGAGCAAAAAGAATCTATCGCAAAACTCATGACCGAAGAAATGGGTAAAGTATACGAGCAAGGCTTTCAAGAAGTTGAACTATGTGCAGGAATTTGTCGTTACACAGCCGAACAAGGCCCACAAGTACTTGCTGACGAAGAACGTGATATGGACGGCGGCCGTGCAATTATCAGCTACCAACCAACAGGTGTACTGTTAGGTATTCAACCGTGGAACTTCCCGCTTTATCAGGTAATTCGCTACAGTGCTGCCAACATAATGGCGGGTAACACAACCGTATTAAAACATGCTGGTAACGTATTTGGCATGGCTGAAAAAATTGAAGAGCTATTTAAACAAGCCGGTTTCCCAGAGTACTGTTTCAGCAACTTACTCATCGACGGTAAAACCGCCAGCTCACTCATTGCGCACAAAGCAATTAGCGGCGTAACCTTTACGGGTAGTGATGCCACAGGTAAAAAAGTAGCTGCAGAAGCGGGTAAACACGCTAAAAAAACAGTGTTAGAACTGGGTAGCAACGATGCATACTTAGTACTTGATGACGCTGATTTAGAGCTTGCAGTTAAAACCTGTGTAACAGGTCGCATGATCAATAACGGCGAAACGTGTGTTTCAGCTAAACGTTATGTTGTTGTTGAGTCACTTTACGATGACTTTAAAGCACAAATTAAAGAGCAGTTCGAAGCCATGAAAATGGGCGACCCAATGGCAGATGGCACAGACTTAGGCCCAATGGCTCGTGAAGATTTACGCGACGGCATTCACGACCAAGTAATGGAATCAGTTAAAGCAGGTGCAAACATAGTAACGGGTGGCGAAATACCATCGCAAACAGGTTACTACTACCCACCAACGCTACTCGATAACTTATCACCTGGCATGCCGGCCTACGATGACGAATTATTTGGCCCTGTCGCTTCGCTTATTAAAGCGAAAGATAACGACGATGCTATGCGCATTGCCAACGATTCTCGCTACGGTTTAGGCGGTGGTATTTTCTCAAAAGATGAGAAAAAAGCCATTGAGCTTGCTAAAAAGTACTTCGACACCGGCATGATCAACATTAACGGCTACGGTTTAGCACAACCTAACCTACCATTTGGTGGCGTTAAAGGCAGTGGCTACGGCAGAGAACACGGCGGTTTTGGTATGCGTGAATTTGTTAATGTTAAAAGCATTATGATCGCCAACTAATTTAGCTGCATAAATGTTTTAAATACAGATTCTAATATGTGTTTAAAACACAAAATTACTAAGCCTAAAAGTGGGTAACCACTTTTAGGCTTTTTTATGACTTTTAGAAAGTAGTTTTCAGGAAACAATACTTAGTTTTTAGTAAGAGACAGTACCAAATTTTAAGAGATAGTACCGAGTTTTGGATATATTCGTAGGTGCGATTTTACATCGCGCTTTTAATCTGAGGAGTCAAAGACTGCAAACATAGCCTTCAATGGGGAATAAATATCGTGGTCTAATTTTATATTTAATCGTAGACACTTATATCACCTAAGTGTTTAGTCGTTTTTCAATGCTCTAGCTAAATCATTTACTGCGGCCTGAACAACTAGCCAAGAAATATCACATGTATCTGCATCAGGGTACATTTTACTAGCCATTTGCTCATAAGGATGTATTAGATTTCGGGACCCTCAAAGTGCATGAGAGGACTGTCTAGTATTTAAACCTAACCAACCTACATGATGTGTTACATCAATTACTATTTTTCGCTTACTAGCGTTACTTATAGCTGGCTCTTGGTATTTTACGAGAAAGTTTGATGAGGAATGGAGAATGATTAGGTAATATTTAGCTAGGTACTCAAAGCGCTTTTTCTCAAGCCCTAGTATTAGAAAAGCTATCGAACGCTTAGTGAATAAACTAAATTGCATAATAATCGAGTTAATTCGTTTATCTGATTTATATTTTCCAACTTCAATAAACTTTGTGCCCATTTTACGTTTCGTATTTTGCTGGAGCATCCATAAAGTGAAAACTGCCCCAGAGTAATAGTAAAAAAAACATGGGCAGAGAAGCCAATATAAGGTCATATTCTACAAAATTGTCGCTAAGCCAATAGCATCCAAAAAACACCATGGGATATATTAAAACGCCCCATAGAAAAAATTTATTCATGATTCTATTAAACAATGGAATATTAATACTAGGCTTACTTCCTAAGCCCATAAGACTAGCGATAACTGCAAATGGGTATACAAGTAAAGGAATAGCACCTAAAACCAATAAAGTAAGCCGAAAAAACTCAAACATATAATCGAACATCCAACGTTTTGAACGTATTAACGCTATTCTCAATGACTAAAAAGTACAAACAAGGCAAGTTAATTGCCAGCGCTTATTTTGAGAGCTTTACCACTCTTTACTTCTAAGAAAACAAGTATATATATTAAAAATAAAGTATAAACCAAATAACACAGTAACAATTCAACACAAGTCAGGCTTCAGCTATTAATAACTCAATGCTTTATATAAATACCGCTATATCTAACGTTACTAATCAAACCTCGGCACTTTTCGCTTGTCGGCCTTACTCATAGCAAGCTCTTGAATTTCTTCTTGCTTGTGCTGCGCCGATTTAGTTTCTAATGATTGCTGATTAGCGTTTTCGTAAGAAAGCTCAGTGAGTAGCGCAAAGTGATCAGAGCCATATTTAGCTAAGCGCTTAATACGCTTTACTTTAAAGCCTTCGCTGTGAAATAAGTGATCGAGCGGCCAGCGCATAAAAAAGTAGCCTGCATGAAAGGTGTTATAAAAACCACGGCCTTTTCGAGGGTCTAAAAAGCCACTTATTTGCATAAACAAACGCGTGCTGCGCGACCACGCTACGTCGTTTAAATCTCCGGCAACTATGGTAGGTCGTGTAGGATTTTTAAGTGCTTTAGCCACCATTATTAGCTCTGAGTCGCGCGGACGTGATGAGTCTTCTTCGGTCGGGCTTGGCGGTGCGGGGTGAATAAAGTGCCCTTGCATTTGCAGGCCTTCATCGTTTTCAAACAAAATATGAATTGAGGGAATATCTTCTTCTATAAGCTCACATATTTGTGCATCGAGTATTTTAAACTTGCTGTATAAGTGCATGCCATAACGATTGTCTTTAGGGCATTCTATGTAATACGGGTAATTTTTTTTAATGACTGATAATTTATTTTCCCACCAGCTATCGCTCTCAAGCGTAATAAGTAGGTCGGGTTGATGCTCATCAACAAGACTAATTAACTGCTCACTTTTATGGTTCGACATAAGTACATTTGCCGACATAATTCGAATGCTATGGTCGATGTGCTTAGGTGCGCTTTGCACTTCTTTTTTAGCAAGCCACGTATACGGGTAAATCCATTTACCTTGTAAAATCATTATAAGTAATGAGGTTAAGGCTATAAATACATAGCCTATTGCGCTACTTTGCCATAATAAAAACAACGAAGTAACAGCTACAAAACTGGCAATATAAAATACCTGCAAACGAACAAAGTCGCAGCTACGCACTAAATAATGCTGGCTGTACGACATAGGTAATAAGGTAACCAGTAAAAAAAAGCCAATAATTATAGCCAGCGCAATGAGCATTTTAATATCCTTATAAAGTTAATTTAGCGACTTAAAATTGAAAGTATTTCTCGAGTATCGTGCACCATATGGATAACTGTACGGTCTATTTCAATACTCACTGTACCATTATCTCTAGAGCGTTCAATCACTCTACCTCGTTTGTATAAATCACGATCTAAATAGTCGCCTCGATGATAGCTTTTACTTAGCCCTGGTGGCGTCCAACCTGCGCGGATTAGCTGCTTTGCCTCTTTTTTAGAAAGGTAGTCATTGTCATTATGCTTATGTGAATGATGCTTTTTATGGCCGTGTTTATGACCATGCTTATCTTTATGCGGTTTTGCATCTGCGCTTATTGAACATAAAGCCAATGCTATTAGTGCTGTGTATATAGGTGCTTTCATAAATAATCTCTAGCATAATTAATAGCTAAAGATTAACAAACACGGATGAACATCATATGAAACAACTAACACCTATTTAACGTTGTTTATATTGTGTTTTACAGTGGCTTCGCATAATAGCGGGATCGCGTAATTTTAAATGTTTTGTTTTACGACCTGCATGGCGCTTACGCCAAACTTTAAAACTGCCTTTTGAAACATTGTCTCGCATAAAAACCACCAGCTGCGGATACTTTAATCCGTATAGCTGCTCTATAGCCTCGTAGGGGGTTCTATCTTCCCACGCCATTTCGATAATGCGTGACTGCTGCTCTGCGTTAAACATGGTATATCTCACAAAATTTAACTTATACGCTAGGTAAAAATACTTAGATCAATGCAATTAAGCTCAGTAACTGTATAATTGGCGTTCAAGTTATGTACTTTAAAAGATATCGAATTTATATTTATGCGCGCAATATTCCTGTTTTTAGCTTTAACTTTACCTTCGTTATTACTTGCAGCGCCAAGTAAAACCCTGCGCTGCGTAACAACCCACTACCCGCCTTTTACTATATTTGATGAGAAAAGCGATACGTTCACGGGTTTAGATATTGAATATTTAACGTTTATTGAGCGTAATTTAAATCTTAAAATTAACGTAATTCATCTGCCATGGGCGCGCGTTAAAAAAGAAATGGCGCTGGGTTACTACGACTGCTATTTCTCTTTGGCCAATACAGAGGAACGTGCAAAGTATTTAGATTTTACAAGCGTGCCTTTGCACACTACTAAGTATGGTTTATTTACTTTAAACAAAGATAAACTGCTCACTGACGATTTATCAAATACCCCAATAGCGATGCTGCGCGGTGTTGCTTTGCCTGAGGTTATTGCTACAAAATACACAATTGATGAAAATAATCTGCTTCGTTCACTTTCAACTAAAGACACTTTTGAGCTACTAGAAAAAAAACGTGTTGAATACGCGATAACTAATTATGAAGCAGGTATGTGGTACTCAAAAGAATATAAAAACATTTATGCTCGGCAACTAAATGAGTTTACATTTCCTACTTACATTGCTTTTAAGCGTGGCGTAATTGATACAAAATTAGTTGATGAACAAATAAAGCGTTTTAAAGCACAAGCTCAATAATTAACTTTGCCATATTAAGAGATAACCAATGTTTACAAAACTACCAAAGTGGGTTGAATATGGCGCGTTTACGCTCGCATTTATAGCGGGCATAGTAAACGCTGTAGGCTTATTAGGATTTGAGCACCAGGCTATTTCGCATGTATCTGGCTCTGTTACTTTACTTGGTATTAAAGCAATAACTAACCCCAGTACTGCCTTATTGCTACTTTCAATAATTGTTAGCTTTATGTTGGGCTCTGCACTGTCGGGATTTTTGCTCTCTGGTGGCTCATTAAAACTTGGTCGTCATTACGACACTTTGCTTTTTATTGAAGGATTGCTACTACTTGCGAGTGCTTATTTACTCAAAAACACATTCGTTTACGGCATTGTTTTAACGTCTGCTGCGTGTGGGTTACAAAATGCGCTAGCCACTAATTACAGTGGTGCTGTTATTCGAACGACACATTTAACCGGTATTTTTACTGACCTTGGTTTAATGCTAGGTAAAGCACTTAAAGGTGAGCAATTTGATACCCGTAAAGGCGTTATGTTTTTACTCATTATTGCAGGCTTTTTACTAGGCGGTATAACCGGCTACGTTTTATTTAAGCATTACTTAGTGCTGGCTTTGGTGTTTCCTGCTGTGGCTTGTTTTGTTTTATCAATTACGTATCGGGTTTATAGGTTACGTACGCTTTAACGCAACGAGTTTAAATGCATATTAAAACCGCATATTATAGAGGTAATGCAATATAGATTACTTTCAAGGAATGTATGAAACCTTATTTTTTGCCGCTGATATTACCCTTTAGCCACACTGCGTTTGCCGATAATCAAAATAATGATGTAATAGAAACCATAACTACTACGGCATCACGTATTGAAGCACTATCGACCCCACTCCCTTTATCAATAAGTACACTAACGCAAGCGAAGCTAAATAGCATAGCGCCTACCCATATTGAAGAAGCCCTGCAACGTGTAGCAGGGGCTAATATTCAACGCGGAAATGGCCAAGAATATTTACCCGCGCTGCGCTCACAAGTACTTTCGGGCGCAGGCGCTTGTGGTGGCATATTGACTCTAGAAGATGGCATACCACTGAGAGCCGCTGGGTTTTGTAATATAAACGAGCTATTTGAGGCGCACAGCGAAATGGCGCAGCGCATTGAAGTGCTAAAAGGCCCTGGCTCTGCACTTTATGGCTCAAATGCTGTGCATGGTGTTATTAATGTAATAACGCCCGACACTACTCAAGGCGGTGGTTTAGTTGGTTTAGATTATGGCTCGTACGGTTATACTCGCTACAAATTACGTGCAGGACAAGATTACGGCAACAGCGGCATAGGCATTAACGCAAGTGTTACCGACGATAGCGGTTACCGCGACGACGAAAGCGTAGAGCAACAAAAAGTTAATATTCGCCATCGCTATTCAAATAATAATTTATTACTTACCTCTGGGCTTACTTACACAAACCTAGATCAGCAAACTGCGGGATTTATTACAGGCTTTGAAAGTTATAAAAACGAAGACCTAGCGCAAAAAAACTTTGACCCAGACGCATTTAGAAAAGCACGTTCATTTAGAGCGTGGAGCAATGCAACATGGCAATTAAATAACAATGATGTGCTCTCTACAACGCTGTATTTTCGCGACCAAAGTATGGACTTTTTTAAGCACTTTTTACCCGGCACACCGCTTGAAAAAAACAGTCAAACCGGCTTTGGTGTGCAATCGCTTTATCAACATAATTTACAAAGTAATGTAAAAGTAAACCTAGGGCTTGATGGCGAATACACGCAAGCCGACTTTACTCAAAGCCAAAATGAGCCCACTCAAGGTTCTGCATTTTTAGTTGCTACAGTACCCCAAGGTAAGCATTACGATTACGATGTAAACGCCACGCTTTATGCCCCTTTTGCATCTATTGATTGGCAATTAAATAAGTGGTTACTTACCGCAGGTGTGCGCTACGAGCATATGCAGTACGACTACACCAATAATATGCTAGCAGGCAGAACAAAAGACGACGGCACAGAATGCGGCTTTGGTGGCTGCCGATACAGCCGCCCTGAAAGTGGGAAAAATAGTTTTAGTAATCTATCGCCAAAGCTTGGGGTTAGTTATCAGTACAATACAAATAACACGCTTTATGCAAACTTTTCTCGCGGTTACAGAGCGCCACAAGCGGCTGAGCTATACCAATTACAACGCGAGCAAACCACTGCAAATTTAAGCGCCGAAATAGCCAATAACGCAGAGCTGGGTATTAAAGGGATTTACGAAAAACTACGTTATGGTGTGTCTGTTTACGCTATGAGTAAACACAATACGATTTACCGCGATAGCGACTTTTTTACGGTAAATAATGGCAGCTCTCGCCATCGTGGTATTGAGCTTGAGCTTGACTACCAGCTCACTAAGTCGCTTGCGCTTAACTTTGCTGGCACTCACGCAAAGCATACTTACACTAACAACCAAATACTTAACGGTTTAAATATAAACGGCAACGACATAGATACCGCGCCGCGTAATATTGCTAATCTCGATTTAACATGGCAAGCACTCAGTAATACGCAATTTGCTTTGCAGTGGCATCGCGTTGGTAACTACTACACCGACCCAGAAAACTTAAATAAATACCAAGGGCATGATGTTCTAAGCCTACGCGCACAGTGGCAAGTTACTAATAACCTTGAAGTGCTTGCCCGCATTATTAATTTAACTAATGAGGCTTATGCGGAGCGCGCCGATTACACCAGTTTTACCGGCGACAGGTACTTTCCTGGCAAACCACGTAACGCGATGCTTTCGGCAACTTATACGTGGTAATGCTTATTTAAGGGCTAAACTTATTTAAGAGCTAAGCTAATTTAACTGATTTAAGTCGCTCATGTATTTCATGGGCGACTTTTTCATCACTTTTTTAAACATAGTAATAAATGCACTCACCGACTCATACCCTAGTAACTCCGACACCTGCTGCACACTTTGCTTATCTGAAAGCGCTTTTAGGGCTGTAATTATATGTAATTGCGTACGCCACTTTCCAAATGTCATACCGGTTTCTTTTTTAATTAACCGCGCTAATGTGCGCTCAGTTAATGCAAACTGCTTAGCCCATTGTGGTAGTGTTTTTCGATTGTTTGGCTTGTTTATAAGCTGATCGCTCATAGTTTGAATTACCTCGTTTTTAGATAATACAAAATCCAGTGGCTGTACAGGCATTTCAATAAGTTGATCAAACAACACCTGCGCTAAACGTGCTGTTTTACTATTTAAAGTATAGTGCTGATTATGCCCAGCCAACTCACACATTAGCTCTTTAACCAGTGGCGTAATGGCTAACGTACAGGTATTTAGCGGCATACCGTTTTTACTACTATCTATAAATAAATGACAAAGCTGCGCGTTATCAGACGCCCTATTACTATGCACCTTTTGTGCTGGGATCCAAATTGCACTGTGCGTAGGCACCATCCACATTTTGGCCGACACTTCACACGTTACATAACCATGTAGCGCTAAAATTAATTGCCCTTTTGGATGGGTATGTAGTGGTATTTCGTGACTTGCATGCGCGTGCTCTATTTTGGCTATTATAGGCTGCGCCATAGTTTCAAAATTTTTAATGTCGTCCCAACCAATTGCATCAAACATAGTTTTGTCTGTTTTTAGTTATTTAATGTCATTATCTCTAAATTATAGTTTTTGCTAAGCCTTTATACTAGCGCCCATTAAGTATTAGCTTTAATGGTCTTCCCTTTTGTTAAATAACACACCTAAATCACGCTTTGCTGGCATATTACTTGTGCTTGGCATATTACTTATTGCCGCAAATTTACGCGCCACATTTACAGGTATTGCACCTGTGCTTGAACAAATTATTAATCACTTTGGGCTTAGCGCATCGCAAGCTGGTTTTTTAACAACACTGCCACTCATTGCCTTTGCGGTTGTATCGCCAATGGCCGCAACTCTTGCTAAAAAGCAGGGGCTAGAGCGCACCTTGTTTGTGGCTTTGTTATTTATACTTGCAGGGGTTGCAGCGCGGGTAATAAATACCTCAGCCATGCTTTTTGTAGGCACCGCTATTATTGGTGTGGGCATTGCCATTGCAAACGTATTATTACCAAGTTTAATTAAGCGCGACTTTCCTGCAAAGGTTGCGTTAATGACCTCAGCGTACGTGCTTACTATGGGCGTGGTATCGGGTGGGTTTTCCACTTTGGTATTTCCGCTTAGTCAGTTAAACGGATTAGGATGGCAACTTGCGCTGGGCTCATCAGCTCTTATTACTTTGGCGAGTATTATTGTATGGATGTCACAATTAAGTAAGCACACAAAACCCGCGAGTATTGCTCAACACGCTGACACGTCAAAAAGTGTATGGCGTTATTTACTAGCATGGCAAATTACCCTACTGCTGGGCTTAAACTCGTTTTTAAATTATATAATTATTACGTGGTTACCTAGCATATTAATCCAAACAGGCCAAAGTGCCACGCAAGCAGGTGCTTATCATGGGGCTTTTCAAATAGCGACTGCATTACCGGGTTTAATATTGATTCCCCTATTGGCAAAATTAAAAGATCAAAGCGCGCTTAGCTTTATTTTAGCCATGTTGAGTGCACTTAGTGCATTGGGACTGCTTTACATGCCTAACTTTGCCTTTGTGTGGACCCTAATGTTGGGCTTTTGCTCTGGAGCGTGTTTTATATTGGGGCTGTCGTTTATTAGTTTACGAACCGATGATTCACAACAAGCGGCGTCACTTTCAGGTATGTCGCAAAGCGTAGGTTATTTACTCGCGGCTATTGGGCCTATGCTAGCTGGTGCATTACACACTACAACAGGCAGTTGGAGTGCGCCATTATGGCTGTGCGCTATTGCCGGAGTACTGTGTGCATTATGTGGTTTGGGCAGTGGTAAAAACACCACTTTAGCTAAATCAGCTAACTAGCTGCTGTAACCACGAAAATAAACCAGACGAAGTTTTGTTGCTCGTGTGTTTTTGCTCATAGCGTTTATTAGTTGCTTCACGCTGTTCACGGCGCTCTTGTGCTAAATTAGCTTTTGCAGCAAAACGCAAGCGCTGCTCTTGAGTAAGCTCATCATTAAAACTAATGGCTGTTTTTTTCACTGCTCGACTGCTTTTAGGTGAACTACACATATTATTCTCCAAATGACTGACTTATAAGTAGACAGTCATTTGGTTAAATAAATTTCAAACCGCTTACTAAAAAGTAATACTGATAACCCCAACTAACTAGTTTTGTGGGGTTGTATCAAACGCAGGTACTTCGTGTAAGCCGCTCAACCAGCTCAATGTTGATTTAGCCCAAATTTGTGCTGTTGGCGTAAATTGATCACGCTGATCAACCGCACCAATACGCAAACCATATACACGGTCAGCTTTAGCTTCGTTAGTTGCATAAAGTGTTGTACCACATGTGCCGCAAAAACCTTGCGCACGCTTGTTACCACTTTGCGCTGTTTTAACAAACTCTTTTGGCTCACCTTGGGTAAATACTACCGAATTTGGCTCTGCAATTATAACGGCTCTAAATGGGCCGCTCGACATACGTTGGCAATCGCTACAATGGCAAACAAGTGCATTATTATTTTGAGACTTTGCTTGGTATTTAATTTCACCACAGTAACAGCTTCCAGTAATTTCCATTATTTAAATCCTTAATGCTTATGAAGATTGAATCGAGATATAAGACCGGCAGTATCGATTCATTATTTTTAAAATATAAAAAAACTGCTCGCCGGTTCATTTGTATATTCGGTTAGGTTTTTAATTTTTGAAAGTGATTTTTAAAAGTTGAGCAAGTGCTACAAACATGATCCGATGTTTTAAATAAAACAGCAATACCACGTTAAGCTAATAGCGTAACGTGGTGCGTTTAAGCTATCTTTTATGTGCGTTTAAATAATCAACAGCTAACAGGCTAAGCGCCTTAGTGCCTACTTTAAACGATGATTCGTCGGCATAAAAATAAGGGGAGTGATTACTAGCCACTGTATTTAAATCTTGCTCACTGGGTGTGCCGCCTAAAAACACAAATACACTTGGCACTTCTAATGCGTAAAACGAAAAGTCTTCTGCGCCGGTTATTTTTCCCATTTCAACTACGTTTCCATTACCCGCTGCTTTTTTAAGACTAGGTAACATTTGCGCGGTTAGCTCTGGGTTATTAATCGTTACCGGATAACCTTCGTGAATGTGTACCTCTGCAGTTGCACCCGACGATTTAGCAATGTGCGTGGCTGTGGTTTTTATTTTTTCAAATATTTGTGCTCGGTTATCCATATCAAAGTTACGAATTGTACCTACCATTTCAACTTCTTCAGGAATAATATTATTGCGTACGCCTCCCGCTATTTTTCCAAACGAGACAATAGCGGGCTCTTTGGTAATGTTGATTTGGCGACTAACAATATGATTTACGCCTGTTACTATTTGCGCAGCTGCGGCAATTGGGTCAACCCCTGTCCACGGTGCAGAGCCGTGTGCCTGCTTGCCATGTACAGTTATTTCAAATCGGTCTGCACTGGCCATTGCAGGGCCACTTCTATAACCAATTTTACCGCTGTGCAAACTAGATGTTATGTGTAACCCAAAAGCAGCTTCTGGTTTGTATTGTTTAAATATGCCTTCTTTAAGCATTAACTCAGCGCCACCCTCTTCCCCCTCAGGTGCGCCTTCTTCTGCAGGCTGAAATACAAACATAATATTACCGTGTAGCTCATCTTTCATGTTTGCAAGCACTTGTGCAGCGCCCATTAGCATAGCCACGTGCGTGTCGTGCCCACAAGCATGCATTATGCCTACATCTACACCACGGTAATTAGTGGTTTTAGTTGATTTAAAATCAACATCGGCTTTTTCAGTAACTGGCAGCGCGTCCATATCTGCGCGTAGCATTACTGTTGGGCCTGGCTTTGCACCTTTTAATAGCCCCACAACACCTGTATAAGCAATCCCTGTTTGTACTTCCATACCCAGCGACTTTAAGTGCTTAGCGACAATACCTGCTGTGCGGGTTTCGCGATTTCCAAGCTCAGGGTTTTGATGAAAATCACGTCGCCAATCAATAACCTGTTGCTCTACCTTTTTCACTTGCTGATCAATGTTTGCATTGGCATTAAACGCACTAAGGGCAGCAAAGCCCAGCGCTATTGAAATTAGTGATTTTTTCATCCTGTTTGTCCTTATTATATTTATTGGTTTTATAATATTGATGAGCACGAGCCCTTATGTATTATTGAGAACATAATTAGTTTGCTCTATAACCACTATTACTGAAGGCTCTACAATAATCAATCCCATTTAAGCTAGATGCCCAACTATGAAGGGCCACTTCACTTTTCACTGGTTTTATCTATTTTTAGTTTGAAGTTTTAGCGCTAATTAAGCCTACCACTTTTGCTTTTGTTGATTTAAAAATGGCACTAAATAGTCCACCAAAGCGCGGACAGTTGGGCTTAATAAACGTTGCGATGGATAGAGTAAATTCACGGGTAATGGGCTTGGTACATAATCGCTTAATATTTCTATTAACTCACCGGATTGAATTGCCGCATCAACGTAAAAACTAGGCAGCTGAGCAATACCTTGATTCGCTATAGCAAAGGCTTTTAAGCTTTGAGAATCGTTAACTTCAAGGCTACCAGCTACTTTTATTACTGTGCTTTTTCCGTCAATTAAGTACGACCATCGCTTGGCATTAGTTACTGCTGTGTTTATTAAACATCGATGGTTTTTAAGATCTTTAGGCGTACTGGGCATGCCGTGAGTGTTAATATAGTGAGGGCTTGCTACCGTTTTAAAGCGCATATTACCAATATTACGCGCGACCATTGTTGAGTCGTTTAAGTGCCCTACACGTATAGCTAAATCAAAGCCTTCTTCCACCAGCTCTACTTTACGATTCATAAGTGAAATTGCTAAATCAACGTCCTGATGCAGCTCTTTAAATTCAGCTAATGCAACCGGCAGCATATATTGCCCAATCATTATGGGAGCTGTAATTTTTATAAGCCCTTTGATTTGTTGTTGCTGTGTTTTGGAGCGGCGAAGTTCGGTGACTTGTGCACGAATATCACTGAGCTTAAGTAAATATGCTTTACCGTCTTCGGTTAAACTTAATGAGCGTGTAGTACGGTTTATTAACCTAATATCGAGCCATTTTTCAAGCTCGTTAATTTGCCTACTAACGGCTGAGGGCACTAAGTTTAAACTCTCGGCAGCGCGGCTAAAGCTTTGCTGCTGGGCTACTTGCTCAAATACCTGAATTGATTTTAATAAATCCATTACTTACTCGCTAAATTACACTTGGCTATTATTCTAAAAATATCACAAATAATATTATTTATTTGTTATTTTTCATCTTTACTGATGAGTTTATTATTACCTTACATTCACAAAATACATTGTTAAAGGTAATAAAAATGAAAGTATTATTAATAGGCGCATCAGGCATAGTTGGGGCAGCAATAGCGGCAGACCTTCATGATCATCAAGTTATTAAAGCGAGCTTTAAAAACAGCGAACACACGGTAGACATTCAAGATAAAGCCTCTATAGAAGCATTATTTAAAAAAGTAGGAAATGTTGATGCGTTTATATCTACTGCAGGTTTAATTGCCTTCGCACCTATAAACGAGATAAGTGAGCAAGATTACACAACAACTGTAGGTAATAAATTAATGGGTAATATTACACTATTTCATGTGGCAACTAAGTACATTAATCAAGGCGGTAGTTTTACTTTTACTTCAGGCTTTTTAGCACAAAATCCTGCGCCTGGTTCAGCAGCTGTAAGCATGGTAAATGCAGCGCTAGATTCATTCGCTAAAGCGGCGGCATTAGAACTTGAAGGCATATTACGCGTAAATACCGTAAGTCCTCATTTTGTAAAGGAAACGATGGAGATAATGGGTATGGATAGCACCAGTGGTATAACCGCTGCTGATACCGCTAAAGCATTTAGACACGCAATTGAAAGTAACCAAACAGGTAAAGCTTTTGATGTAGTCGACTATATTTAGAGCTAAAGCAGATTGCTTGATGTAACAATTCAACCAGGTTATTAATTGAAGCCCTGATATCAAAATAGCTGCTCTAAGCAGCTATTTAAATTAGTAACTTTAAACAGCTAGCAATCTGTTATTTAAGCTTAATTACCGATAAAGTATGTGGATTGTCAGCTTTTTTGTTAACCATATTAGGACTGTCAAACACGGCGTCAAAATTCATAATAATAATATCTTTACCACGAACAATTAATTCAGATGGTGCATCAAGCTCCCCATGAAGTCCTGTGGTATTGCCATTTTGTGCCAGTAACTCTAATTTACCTTGCATATCAATACTATAAATAGCGTTAGCAAATAAGTCTGTAATATAAATTTTGTTAGTACGCTTGTCCCACTTTAAACCGTCGGTTGCAACTAGGCCTTTTGCAAATAGCTCTGTTTTAACTTTTTCATTGCGCTCGTTCATAGTGGTTTTAATTACGCTGCCATCTTCCATAATGCTAGTGTATAAATTACCTTCTCCATCAAATGTTAGGCCGTTAGCGCCAAACTTAAGTGTCGCGTTAGAGGCAAATGTATCAAACAGATGTGAGTCATTATTTTGAGTACTTAAAAAAGGTTTTATATGCGCTGGTTTTTGAGCATTTAACTCACTCAAACCAACCTTATACACACCACTTAACTGCTTAGTACCTTCAAGTTTTAATACTGTTTCTGAAATAAACAGATCATCGCCTTTAAATACCACTGCATTAGGAAATAATAACCCTGTTACAACAACATCCGTGCTTACAGCTTTTCCATTTACGACATTAATGCGTAGTATTCGCGATTTATAACTGCCATCAAACCACATTTGCATGTCAGCTACGTAAGCATTGCCATCTGGGCCGAATGCAATTCCCATAGGTGCAATTTTACCTGTTGATGGCGCCATATCTTGCTTAGTAAAAGTATACCAATTACTAAAATTGTTATTTTTATCAAGCATGCCTATACGGGGCGCAGCAGGTGTTTGCATCTCGCCTATTTTAATCAGTGCATCGTTATGAAAGTTTGGCGAGGTAATATATACATTGCCCTTTTTATCCATATCGCTACTGGCTGGCGAATTAAAGGTGTTAGGTAAATCGACTAATAACTCAGGCGTTAACAATTCTGGTTTTGTAGGCTCAGCTAATGCGCTATTAAAAAGCCCTGTTGCTAGCAGCGCTGCTGCAAAATAAAGTGGTTTCATTATGTTGTATCCTGTTAGTTTAATTTGATACAACCAGTATATTGTTTACTTTAAGGTTTGATAATCAGGGTAAATAGCAAATCACTTTATACATTTTATATATAATTAACGTTGTTTTTTATTTTAAGAGTCATGTTTAAATTCCTAAAAACAAAAGACCTATACGTACTTCGCAAATATAAATGCTAGGATAACAGCTTGTAATACAGGCTAATTATAAAACCAAATTATGAATTTAAATCAGCTCGACCTAAACCTACTCATTATTTTAAAACAGCTATTGAACGAAAAACACATTAGTAATACTGCGTTGACGTTAGGTATGAGCCAACCTTCAATTAGTCGGTCTTTAAGTAAGTTACGTAGTTTATTTGACGACCCATTACTAATTAGAATGGCCGGTGGATATGAGCTAACGCCTAAAGCACAGTCGATTCAGCAAGATTTAAACTCTATTTTGAATATGGTCGAAACACTGGTTAATAAGCAAACCTTTGATGCTAAAACCAGCCAAGCCACTATTAAGTTATTTGGCTTGCCACCACAAATGCACTTACTAATAGAAACCATTATTAAAGATGTGCGCGAACAAGCGCCTAATATCACCCTTGAAATAGACACGTTACCAAAACCGCAATTTTCAGATTTACTAAAAGGCGAAACTCATTTTGTAATAACAGGCCATAAACCAACAAGCTCTGAGGACAAACTGTATCGTCAAGCGTTGTTTGAACGCGACTTTAAATTAATAATGGCAAGTACTCATCCGCTTGCTAATACAAAGCTGAATATTGAATTATTACGTAACTGTAACTTTGGACAAATATCGATTCAGGGAGAAAAGTCACTTTCTATTGCGCACTGCTTTGCAGCACTTGAGATTGATAATATTAATACGCCAATACGCTTAAAAAACTTTTATAGTATTGGCACCATTGCACAAAATACCGATTTAATATTTTTTGTACCGGACCATTTTGCTAATGATATTTGCCGCCATCATGATGTAGTTGCAAGAGTGGTCCCTCCAGAACTAGATTTAGAGCACGATGAAGTCTATTTATATTGGCATCAACGCCATCATAATGATCCTGTTTGCCAATGGTTTAGAGAGCTAGTTAAAAGCAAAGTATTTAAAATATAAATAACCGCTATTCATTATGAGCATATTCTTTGAATTGCCATTCACCATTACGATCTATTTAATACGAATCATTCTTAATAATGTTAAAAATTAAATAAAAGATCAACAATGATAAATATGCTCCCATTTAATAAAAAGTCTCTCCCTCTTATTGTTAGTACTTTATGCGCCAGTATGTCATTTGCTAGCTTGGCCGAACAAGCTCCCGATACATCAGAAACAATCGAAGTTTGGGGTACAACTATTACTAACAATTCGTTATTACAAGACGACATTGAAAGAAAACAAGCTAATCACTTAAGTGACTTATTACGCGACCAAGCTGGTATTGATGTGGGTGGCTCGCATTCAATAGTGCAAGGCATTAATATTCGTGGCGTTGACGACTTAGATTTAAATATTACCGTTGATGGAATTAGCCAAAACAACAACATGTTTCATCACTCGGGTAACTTATTAATTAACGCTGATATTTTAAAAGCGGTTGATATAAAAGTAGGTACTAACTCAGTGCTTACCGGTGGCCTTTCAGGCGGTGTTGCCTTTGAAACCAAAGACGCTAAAGATTTACTAGAGCCAGGGCAAGATTTTGGTGCTCGTTTATATACAAATTTAGGCACTAACGACTATGCTGGAGGCTCTGCCGCATTATATGGCCAGCTAACTGATAATGTTGATGCCTTAGCCTACTACACCTCAACAGACAGAAATAATTTTGAAAACGGCAATGGCGAAGAAGTAACCGGTAACGAAGGTCGTACAATTGACGGAATATTCAAACTAGGTTGGGATGTAAACGAAAGTAATCGTTTAGTATTTTCTTACGATAGATATAACGACAAAGGCGATTACTACGTAAAAACTAACTTTGGTGCTGGCTTTGCTGAAGACTCAAACGCTAAAACAGAAGATATTGATTACACTCGCACAAGTACCTCTTTAGCCTACGAGCTAGATAAAGGCGATGCAATTACCCTACGCGCTAGCGTTTACCGAAACGAGCTAAGCTACATAGCACTTGGTACAGAAGGCAACTCTGAGCATACAGGTTACACAGCGCTTGCCACTTCAAAAATTGCACTTGCTGGCTTTAACCATACATTGCGCTACGGCGGTGAAGGCTATGAGCAAGTATCAAAGCGTATCGCAAACCACGTTCAAACTAACAAAGACACAGCCGACTCTCATGCTGTTTATATTGAAGACGAAATAGCCCTAACCGAACAGTTATTTGTGACCCCAGGCGTGCGCTACAACTATTTTAAAGTAGACATGTACTCTGCTGGTACTAACGATTCATTAAATAAATCGTGGAACGAACTAACGTTTGGTTTAGCTGCTAAATACCTTGTTAATGATAACTGGAGCATAAGCGCAAGCTCTACTGAGTTATTTCAAGGGCCTGGCCTTCGTGAAAGTTACGTTGATTACAGCACTAACTTTGATAAAAACCTAAAAGCAGAAACAGGTGTAAATAACGCCATCGGATTTGCCTTCAAAGAACGTAATGTATTGGGCTTAGATTCTTTAGGCTTTTCACTTAATGTGTTTAAAACCCGCATTGAAGATTACATAGACAACTGGGCAATAGGTAAAGGTCGCCCAATTGGTACGTACGCAAATTCAGGTGATTACGATATTGATGGCTTTGAATCCACGTTCTCACTTCGTAAAGCGCTCTTTAGTGCGCGTTTAAGCTACTCGAAATCTGATTCAGAACAGTTAGAAACGCATGAACAATTACGCTACGAAGTAGGCGATAGTATTTCATTAAATTTAGGCTACGAAGTCCCTCAGTATGATTTAAAGTTTAACTGGACCAGCCTAATTAACAGAACGGATGATTCGGTATCAAGCGGTGCTGATATCCATAAAGTAGGCTATCAAGTTCATAACATCAGCATGCAGTGGCTACCAAGTCAGCTTGAAGCACTTAGCATGACCTTAGGTGTTGAGAATATTTTTGACAAAACCTATTACTCACACGCGTCATACTCAAGCGACACCGTGCAAGATTACGAAGCAGGTCGCAATGTAAAATTAAGCGCGTCGTACGTTTTTTAATTTAAAAGCTCAGTAATAATTTAAGGCTCAATATTTTATTGAGCCTTTTGCTGTTTAGGGAGGGCGTACCTTAAACAGTGGCAATTAAACGGCAATCAATATTAGGGTCATATTACAATGTCTAACTGGAAACAAAACTTACAAAAATTCCGCTATGTAATGGATGCACTACTCCTTATAAGCTTTATGCTAGTAAGCGCACCACAAGCGACGGGCGTACCTTTACATGAATGGTTTAGTTTGTTTTTTATAGTGCCATTTGCAATTCACTTATTACTACATTGGGATTGGATACAGCGCAGCTTTAAGCGCTTATTAGCAAACATAACAGCGCGTGAACGGTTTAACATTATATGGGACTACCTACTTTATATAATGATGTTATTGGTATTTGTGAGTGGCTTTTTAGTGTCGGTTGCTTTACTACCAGCACTTCACATTAGTTTAAACATTCAAGATTTTTGGTCAAAGATGCACCACGATACGGCCACCTTAATCATGCCAATGTTAGGCATACACTTAGCTCTTAATTTTAGCTGGATTGTAAAACTAACCAAACGTATGTTTGCCAAGGAGGCTAAATAATGAAGCACTTAAAACAACAGTGGAAAACCCGCACCAGCATCGTTTTAATTGTATCTGTTTTAGTAAGCCTTATATTGGTGACTTTGGAGCGAACAGATTGGGCTATGCAAATAAACCTACAAGGTTATAGCCACGGCTCAGCTGAAGGAGAAAAGCCAAATATAGCACCGGTATTGATGTATATTTTACCTTTTGTAAAAGAGCTTATTTTAATAGGCGTACCGATGTTATTAACGCTTGGAATAGCAAAGTTATTTGGATTGATAAAAAAGCGATTTAAAAGAGCGGATTAATTTATAGATGATTGCTTTAGTTTTATATCCAACTAAAGCAATCATACGTTATTGAATAGGCAACTGAGCACCTATGTAATAACGGTTTTTACTGAAGTTTTAGGTTATGCCTTGTAAGCATTCGCATTTTTAATGCTCTCAAAATCGTTAAAGCGCACATTATGCTGCGCCATTACTTTAAGTATTTTTTTACTTAGCATTTGGCGTAAATAAAACGGCTGATTTGGCACAAAATGATGAATGGTATGCGTTCTACCAAAGTTAAAACAAAACAAGTGAAACGGCATAAATAAACGACTCGTTAGTACATGTGTTTGTTCAAGCATATTATTAACGCCGCTATAGTAATGCATGCTTGAGGTAACAAAATTAAGCGAGCTTGAGCGAATAACATTAGGAACAATGAGCACAACCATTAAAAATTCAAACGCATTCATTGTACTTAACAACCAGCTAGGCGAATTTAGCGAAAGTGGTATAAATAAATTAACAATATGAAATAAAATAATGCTATATAAAATAGCGAAATACGCAGTCGCTATCGGAAATCCCGCATTAAAAACACTCGAAAAACTAAAGCCATTAATTTCTTTTCTAAAACGTTTAGTAGAAATAACTAACCCTAATAACCCATCTACAATAACTAGCGCACGTAAAAATGGATTTTTAGTACCGTTTCCCACCAAGCGTTCTTCTAAGTCTTGTTGTGTGCCTGAGGTTTTGTGATGGTGTAAATGCATTTTACGTCGGTACCATGGGCTAATAGTATTTGGCCGCATTAACCATACTGTTAGCATCATAAAATTATGCATGAAAGGCTGATTGCTAAAGTATTGTTTATGTATAAGGTCGTGCTCTAACTCATGGGAAATAGACGCAGCAATAGCCGCAAGTACTATACATACCCAAGCAGGTATGATGGCTAAATAATATAAAACACCAACACCAATTAATGCGCTAAGCGATAGCAATAAAATAATTAACCCTAAGGTATTTTGATGTGCAAGTAACGGGTGCTTTTGACGAAGTGATGCTTCCTCTGCCTTAATTGCTTTAACAATCGATTGAATGTTCTGTTTGGCACTTAATTGGGTCATATATAATGTCTTAAAAACCTTGTTGTACAAATAATACCTGAATTAAGCGCAAAATCGGCATAAAGCAGGAATAATTATTGTAATACGGCTAACTATTATCAATAGTTCAATTGCTTATTTATTCAATCGCATAACAGTTTAATAGCACTCATAACCCAAAATATTCGCTTTATATATTAGCCAAAAAGACTTAAAAAAATCACCTGTGGAGTCTCCTTGCTATAAACGATTAATTATCAATCAGTTGTTATTACAAACAAAAGAAAATGCTTGCTGCATACTCTATTGTTTGTATAATGCGGATACAGAATAAGAGGTATATAAGTATCCTTTTTATTTTAAGTGGTTTTTCTTTATCTTTTTATGCTTAAAAGATTAAAGAAAAATTATGCCAGCGTGATGAAATTGGTAGACATGGGGGATTCAAAATCCCCTTCCGAAAGGAGTGCCGGTTCGAGTCCGGCCGCTGGTACCACTTTTTGAACCTCAGCTAATTATTGGCTGAGGTTTTTTTATGCCTAAAATTTAACTAGTAATTTATACTAATTCGCTTTACTAAGTGAGCTACGTTTAGGTAAGAAAACCATGTCGATAACAAGGTAAAACCTAGTTAAGCTGAAGCAAAAGCTACAAGCCTTTCATTAAAGCCGTCACGTAATTAGGAAGGTACATAAATCTAATTAGCATGCTAGTTATGCGTCTTGCTCTTGATTTGTTATATTCCCGATTCGATTATTTAACTCTTCGTCACTAACATCTTCTTTGTGTGTACCAATGATCCATATATGACCAAATGGGTCTTGTAGCGTACCGGTCCTATCACCATAAAACTGGTCATGTACGGGTCTTATTTCTGTTGCACCAAGCTCAATTGCTTTTTTAAATACGGTATCAACATCTTCAACATAAAGCATAAGGCTTAGCGCTGTACCACCGAGCTCTTTTGGGCTTTTTAAATGCTCTTCAGAACCATTATCTGAAAGCATAATATGCGAATCACCAATTATTATTTCTGCATGGGCTATTCCACCATCAGGTAAAGGCATTTGCATTACGTGTTCAGCACTAAATGCATCACAATAAAAATCTATCGCTTTTTGTGCGTCATTCATAATTAAATAAGGTGTAACTGAATGAAACCCTTTTGGTATTGCTGAGACTGCCATAATATTCTCCTTTACTTACGCGGTGATTTTTAATATTTAATAAACTAAATATGCGTTTAATTGCCCCTAAATTTAAGCTTAGCTCATACAAAAAATTGCGTTACTTTTCGAGGTTTAAACGCTCATGCCAAGCAGCAATACTTTCATCAGGGTATTCTTCAAATTGCTTGTCACCTTCATTAATGGGCGCATTTACCCAATTTGCTTTACTACCAAGCATTAAATGAGTGCGCTCTGGCGGTATGGGTAACTCACTATCTATTGCACCAGCAAAGGGGTGAACTTGCTCAGGCCAACGTGCATCGTATAACCACAAGTTAGCACTACAATGCTTACAAAAATGACGCTCTGCAGGGCTAATTTTATCGCCTATTTTTGCATGATAAATAGTTATGTGTTCACGCCCTGTAACCTCAAGCGTGCTGTATTGCGCGTTTAAATTAATAACAAACCCGCCGCTCCCTGCAGTTTTACGGCATATAGAGCAGTAACATAAATTGTAAGGATAAGGGTGTTTTGAGTTGGCCGTAAATACCACTTTGCCACAGTGACAAGCGCCATTAAGCTTCATAATATATCCAATTTTTATTGTTGGCTTGAACTAATACCTTAACTAGGTGAGCTAAAAAAAACCACAACAATTACATGCTGTGGTTTTTTAATTATTGAGCTTACTAACGTTTCCAGAATCTTAAATTACGTAATGTATTTATAAATTTATCGGCTGAATGTGCCTCTAAATCTATCCAACCATTATCTACTTTTCCATCAAGGCCTGCCGCTTTAAATAAAGGCTTAGCCTCATTTGTGTAGCCTATGTATTTCATATGTGCGTACGCATCACTTACAAAGTCTTTAGCTTCTGCTATGGCAGCTAGTTTTTCGGCTCCCTCTTCAGTGGTGAGTACAAGTACCGCATCGTATAAAACCGATGGACCACCATTAATAACCTGATCAGCTTTAAAGTGCTTACCTTTACTGCATTTAGCACCGCCAACTTGTGGGGCAATAATTTCAAAGTTTGCGCCTTCACTTTTAAGTGCATTGGTAACCGATTCAAAGATGTCTGCATTAAAGCCATCACTTACTAAAATACCTAATTTACGGCCTTTGAAGGTGTTGGGCGCATTTTTCAAAATACTTAACGCATCAGATACAGGTAAGTCTTTACGTGTTGGCATAGCAGCTTCAGCTGGGTCTGGCATTTCTTGCAAGCCAAGTCCTTCGGCAACTTTATTTGCGAGGGTTTCGTCAATATTTAACAAGTGCGATACCAAACGTTCTCGTATTGGTAAATGCTCAACTTTAGACAGCTCAAACACGTACGCAGATTGAATATGCGCCTGCTCTACCTCTGTTTGACTTAAATAAAATTGACGGGCTTGACTGTAATGATCGCTGAATGTTTCTGAGCGATAACGCAGTTTATCACCGCCGCTTACTTCAGGCTCGCCTGAGCTTTTAAAGCCATGTACTGGGCATTCGCGCGGGTTGTTTTCGTCGCCGCTCCATGAGTTTGGCTCATAATTAACACGCCCTTTTGGATTGTGCATTGCCATGTGGCCATCTTGCTGAAAATGACGCATTGGACATTTAGGCGCATTGACCGGAATGTGCGTAAAGTTAGGACCACCTAAACGCTTAGTTTGAGTATCTAAGTATGAAAAGTTACGACCTTGCAGTAGCGGGTCGGGTGTAAAGTCGAGCCCCGGTACAATGTTTTGAGTACAAAATGCTACTTGCTCTGTTTCTGCAAAAAAGTTGTCTACAACACGGTCAAGCACCATACGGCCAACAATTTGCACTGGTACTTGCTCTTCAGGTATAAGCTTAGTGGCATCAAAAACATCAAATTCAAATTCATCAGCAAATTGCTGATCAAACACCTGTACACCTAGCTCCCACTCAGGGAAGTCGCCATTACCAATAGATTCCCACATATCTCTGCGATGAAAATCAGGGTCTGCGCCATTTAGCTTAAGTGCTTCGTTCCATACTACAGATTGCATGCCGCCTTTTGGTTTCCAATGAAATTTAACAAATTTATCTTCACCTTTGGCATTAATAAATTTAAAGGTATGAACGCCAAAACCTTCCATAAAGCGTAAAGAGCGTGGAATAGCTCTATCAGACATTGCCCACATAACCATGTGCATTGACTCAGGCGATAAGCTCACAAAATCCCAAAAGTTATCATGTGCTGTTTGCGCTTGTGGAAAACCACGATCAGGCTCGGCTTTAGCTGAATGAACTAAGTCTGGAAACTTCATCGCATCTTGAATAAAGAATACCGGTATATTGTTACCCACTAAATCCCAGTTTCCTTCTTGGGTATAAAATTTTACCGCAAAACCACGTACATCACGTGCTAAATCTGGAGACCCTTTATTACCTGCAACTGTAGAGAAACGAGTAAATACTGGGGTTTTTTCACCTTTTCGCTGAAAAATATCTGCACAGGTTAAATCTTCAAGCGTATCGTAAGTTTCAAAATATCCGTGTGCACCATAGCCTCTAGCGTGCACTACACGCTCAGGAATGCGTTCATGATCAAAGTGAAAGATCTTCTCGCGCATTATGTGATCTTCTAATAATCCTGGGCCACGCTTTCCTGCACGTAATGAGTTTTGATCGTCACTTACAGGGCAGCCCTGCGCGGTAGTCATAGTAGGGTGTTCATCCGACGCTTTTTGATGCAATTCACCGCCATGCCCTTTATTACCTGAGTATTTAAATGATTCAGCCATGTTTAGTCCTTCATACAGTTTGATTTAATGGGTCAATAGTTTTTATGAGCTTTAAAGCTAAAAGCGACTATGCAAATGCAAAATAAAGACCAGCCATCCAACCTAGTAAAAAAGGGCTGTACAGATAACAATGTAGTATTTGAGGTGATTTATAAAAGAAATGGTTACACAGGTATGTAACTTTTTCACACAAAAAAAGAGCACTTTAAAAGTGCCCTTAGGTTTAAATCGTTTTAAATTTAGTTAATCTTTGCTTTCGTTAACTAAAATAACTTTACGATGTGGGAAAGGTATTTCGATGTTGTTTTCATCCAGTGCTTTTTTAATTAACTCTGGCACAGTGTAAAGAATATCGAAGTAATGCTCGCCCTTACAAAAAGGTCTTACTAAAAAGTCTACTGAGCTGTTGTTAAGAGTTTCTACTTCAACAAAAGGAGCGGGATCTTTTAGTATGTGTGGGTGCGCTGCAAGTACGCCATCTATAACTTTACGTACAGCCGTTGTATCTTCACCGTAAGCAACACCAAAATGCATATCCACACCACGAATTGGATGATGTGAATGGTTTATAATTTGCGCGCCCCAAATTTGACTATTTGGAATAATAACCTGTTGGTTATCGAACGTTTGTAAAATAGTAGTAAACATATCTACTTCTGTTACTTTACCAAAACGCCCTGCTGCCTCAATAAAGTCATTCACTTTATAAGGTCTGAAAACTAGTAGCATAACGCCTGCTGCAAGGTTCGACATTGCACCTTGTAACGCCAAGCCTATAGCAAGTCCCGCAGCACCTAGCAAAGCAATAATAGAGGCTGTTTGTACACCAAAGCGATTTAACACAGCAATAATAACGAACGCTAATATGATGTATCGAGCCATGCTGCCTAAAAAGCGAAAAAGCGTGTCATCAAGATGAGTGTATTTATGGCATAAGCCAATAATTAAATTGCGTACTTTGCCCGCTAACCATAAGCCCGCAAGCAAAATTGCAATCGCTAGTAATATGTTGGTTGCCCACGTAATTGCAGCGGGTAAATATTGATTAATATCAATGTTGTTTATTATGTCTTCCATTGTTTTTCCTGTTTTAAAAACTTTTAATTAGTTTTAACTAGTTTCAACTATACCAAGCGCAACAGTTTAACAAAAAATTAACTAAAGTACGAATATAGGTTCAGTTTTACATGTATAAGCGCTTTGAAGGAGGGATTTTTTAACTACTGCTTTTAAAACTATGGATTGATAAAATATAATTTTAAGCCCTATTTAGCGCCAATATTTAATTAAAAATTAAACCCAGTTATATCTTGCTATAACGCAGTTTCGCTCATATAGTCAGCAAATTATCACACCTTTATTTTGAACATCTTTGTTTATGAAATCTTCTGCTCCTGCTAGTGATTTTGGTACCTTATTAGGTTATGCACCTGGTAATGTTGCTGTTTACTCATCTGATTATGATACGGCTGACGAAAGTATTTATCCTAATCGTAGCGCCTATCGTAGTTACCTTGATGGCATTTACATGGGCTATAAATGGCAATGCGTTGAGTTTGCACGTCGATGGATGTATCTCAACCATAGCTATATTTTTGATGATATTGCTATGGCTTACGATATTTTTGAGCTGCGTTCTGTGCGCGATGTAAATAGCCAAAACAGATTACCACTAAACGCGTTTAAAAATGGTGCTAAATATCATCCTCAAGTAGGTAGTTTACTTATTTGGGAGGAAGGCGGCGAGTTTGAAGAAACAGGCCATGTTGCTGTCGTTGTTGAAGTGCACGAAGATAAAATACGCCTTGCTGAGCAAAATGTAGGACATCAAATATGGCCAAAAGATCAAAGCTGGTGTCGTGAGCTAAAAGCAAAAGTAACCAAAGATGGCGACTATTGGATTGAGTGCTCTTACAGCGACGCCACTATTTTAGGCTGGATGACACAAACTGATGAAACAGAATATGCTGAGCCAACGTCTGAGCTAAACACTGATTTATTTATTATAGAAGCCCATAAAGCAGTAGATACAGGCCAAGCAAACAAGTCATGGTTAAATATTGCGAATGACGATGAAGCTGCCTACGTAGAAATGATGCAAGGCCATAAACTTACATCAGTAGCTGAGGATCAACATAATTACTTTGCGATATCTCAAACGGCGCAGCAAAGCATTGAGCATGCAACAAATGAGCTGCATGGCTTATTTATGCATGCAACCGACTATGTACTGCAGCACCCTGAGTTATTAAAAAAGTTTAATTTACCCGATGTTGTGATTAATAAAATTCGCCAATCGTGGGATAACCGCTTAAACCAATTAATTACCAGTCGGTTTGACTTTGCTTTAACAGCAGCAGGTTTAAAAGTTTACGAATACAATTGCGATTCGGCATCGTGTTACATGGAAAGCGGCAAAGTTCAGGGTAAATGGGCAAAACACTTTGGTGTTAAAACAGGTGTAGATGCAGGTCAAAACTTATTTAAAGACCTCGTAAAAGCATGGCGTAAAAGTGAAGTAAAAGGTCTTGTTCATATTCTGCAAGATGATGAACCAGAAGAGCATTACCACGCATTATTTATGAAAGAAGCTATTGAAGCCGCGGGCTTTGAGTGTAAGTTGGTAATTGGCTTAAGCACACTTCGCTGGAATGAATCAGGCAACATAGTAGATGCAGATGGCGCACAACTGAGTTACGTATGGAAAACCTGGTCGTGGGAAACCGCACTTGATCAAATTCGTGAAGAATGCGAAGCCGACCAATCATTAGGTGATAACTTTGAACCACAATTCAAAGCTGGTGAAACGCCACGCTTAGTCGATGTATTACTGCGTAAAAACGTGATGGTGTTTGAACCGCTGTGGACATTAATTCCAAGTAACAAAGCTATTTTGCCAATACTGTGGAGCTTATTCCCTAATCATAAATATTTACTTAATACCACGTTTGAGCTTAACGACGAGTTATTACAAACCGGTTATGTAGTTAAACCAATAGTAGGACGCTGTGGCGCTAATATTCAACTTGTTGATGAACAGCAGCAAGTTATTGAAAAAACAATGGGGCACTTTGCAGAGCAAGACCAAATATACCAACAACTATTTGCACTGCCTAAAGTAGATGACTACTTTGTACAAATATGTAGTTTTACAGCCGCCGGAAAATACTCTGGTGGCGGCGTACGTGTTGATAAAAGCATGATCATAAACGGCCATAGCGATTGTATGGCACTGCGTATTAAATAAATAATACTAAGCCCGCAATTTTGCTGCGGGCTTAAGTTTGTGTAGCCCTTCCTTCTTTTAAGTTTTATAGCTATCTCAAGCGAGTTACTCCTGATAGAGTAAATTTATTAAACACCACAAACTAAGGTATTTCATGGCGAATCAATTTAATGTACTTGGCACACGTTTAAAACTATGTTGCGGTAATGGTGGCTACACACGTGAAGGATTTTGTTATGTACCAGAATCAGATCTTGGCAATCACAGTGTGTGTGCAATTATGACTGACGAGTTTTTACAATTTTCAAAATCACAAGGTAACGACTTAATAAGCCCGAACCCTCTTTACGATTTTGAAGGTTTAAAAGCCGGTGATAAATGGTGCTTGTGTGCATTAAGATGGCTTCATGCTATTTCAGCAAACGTTGCGCCACCAGTGGTACTTGAAGCCACAAATAAAAAATCATTAGAAATAGTGCCGCTCGATGTTTTAAAAGCGCACGAATATATAGCCAAAGTTTAAATACACTTAAGCGTTATTAAATTAAAGTCTGCAGATTTTACAAATGTATGCAGGCTTTTCAAAAATTCAATCACCCCTCCTGCCTCTAAAATCTTAAATTAAAACATAACCTCATGTTTTTAAATTACTTTTAAAAACAATCAACTTACGGCATAACAGTTGCTTCATTAAGTTTAAGTTATGCTAATAACGCAACATATTATATGAGCAACACATTACTTAATGTAGGAGAAATTATGAGTAACAATAACGAATCAAACAAAACAACTAAATTTACCGCGCCAGGTATGAGTGACGAATCAGCTCAAAAAACAATAGCTACGCTAGATAACCGCATGGTTGCATTGATAGATTTACAGCTTACTTTAAAGCATATTCACTGGAACGTAGTGGGACCTAACTTTATTGGCGTACACGAAATGATAGACCCACAAGTAGACATTGTGCGCGAAATGACAGATACAATTGCAGAGCGAATTGCGACTCTTGGTGGAGTGCCCGTTGGTACGCCTAAATCAATTGTAGATCGTCGTACATGGAACGAATACTCAGTAGGTAAAGGGTTAGTAACCGAGCATTTAGCCGCACTTGATAAAGTATACAACGGCGTTAATGGCGATCACCGCAAAGCAATTGAGACTCTTTCTGAATTAGATCCGGTGTCTGAAGATATGATCACCAGCCAACTAGCTGACCTAGAGCAATTTCAGTGGTTTATTAGAGCCCATTTAGAATCATCTACAGGCGAGTTAAAAAGCTAATACATTTAATCTAAGAAAGCCCAGCATTAATATGCTGGGCTTTTTTTTGCGTAAAAATCACTCTATTTATAATCATATATAGATATGTATCAGTAAGCTCTAATACAAAATTCATATAAAAACAATAGAAAATTGGTATTACCAAAACAAATAACCAAAATAAAATTGAATGATTTTACACTCCTTACTATTTCGCAAATTTATAAGCCATAGCCAACCTTTAATGAACATCTCATTATTTTAACATCACTTAAAAAACAAACTAAATACGTATAAAAGTACGGCATAAAATTTAAAAATAGCACTAAAAAGTGTATTTAATAGTACAAATAATATAAAAAAACGCCTTTGGTAAACATACTTCAATAAAATTCACTCAAAATATAAAAAATAAAAATACACCATAAGCCATTAAATTTATTAAATATAAGCAAAATAAAAGAACACTTTGTAATACACCTTGTGAATTTTTGGTAAACAAAGGTTGTAATAAAAGCTGAATTGGACTAATTTCAACCATACCACCTGTATGACACACTACAGGGAAACAGCAGTTAAATTGGTTAACCAAACCAAGTAACAACACACACAATGACGTAAGTCGTACCCAAACGGGAGAGATACATGAAACTCAATCAAATTACTTCAACATTAATTAATAAACATAAAAGAAGTAGCTCTACAACAATCAGTGCAGCAGCCCTTTTATTAATGGCTTCTTCTACTATTGCAGCGCAAGAGGCTCCGGCAGCTTCAGAAACGGCAGCTGCAGATATTGAAGTTATTGAAGTAAAAGGCATGCTAGGTAGTATGAAAGCCGCCGCTATGCTTAAGCGTACTGACGGACGTATTGTAGATGCGATTGTTGCTGAAGACATTGGTAAGTTACCTGATAATAATATTGCAGAAGCACTGCAACGTATTACTGGTGTATCTATTAATACCGATTTTGGTGTGGGTGACAGTGTTTCGATTCGTGGCTTACCTCAAAACCGTGTTGAATTAAACGGTCGCTCTACTATTGGTGACTCTCGTGACGGTATTAGCTTACAAGATTACCCATCAAGTTTCTTAAAAACAGTAGAAGTCGTTAAGTCTCCTACTGCCGATATGATTGAAGGTGCATTAGGCGGAACAGTTAGCTTAAAAACAGTTCGCCCATTAGAGTTAGATAAACTAACTGGCGCAGTTTCATTAGATGGTGAATATGCAGATAAAACAGAAAAAGTAGCACCTATTTTTAGTGGTTCACTTGGTAACAACTGGGACTTTGACGAAATGGGTACCTTTGGTGCCATTGCTATGTTTTCATTCCAAGATCGTGAAATTCGTCAAGATGAAACGTCTAGCCGTGTTAAACCTCAAGACATTGATATTAATGGCCAAGAAGGTAATACACCAAGTGGCAACGCTATCGTACGAGACGAGCACAGTGTTGAACAATATGTAGAACAACGTAAACGTACTGCTGTAAATTTATCACTTCAGTGGGCACCGCAATCTGGTAATGGCATGGTGTATCTTGATTTAAGTGGCACTAAACGCTCTGGTGAGCAAAGTGGTAACTCTATATTAGGTGTTGCGGGTTCGTTATCAACAGATGCAAATACAACTCAAGATGCTAACGGCGTAAATAATTACACGCTAACAAACGAATTTGGTATCCCTAAAACATACAGTGACTTTCGTGAAACTGATTCGTTTTCAAATGCACTTGGTGCAGAGTGGAACCTTACTGACAGTATAAAAATCTCTGGTGAAATTGCAGTAGCATCATCAGAAAGCGTAAGACCTGATTCTGAATTTACACTTCGCCCAATCGAAAAATCAACATTTGAAGCAAGTGGCGGAACTCAGCTAACAAATCATTTATATGATGGTGCATTTTCTCAAGACGGTAATAAATTACCAAGCATCATTCATTCAGATCCTAATGCATTTACTGACCCACAAAACTTAGCACTTCGTACGTTTAAAAGTGAAGATAGAAGAACAGACAATGACGAAACAGCTATTCGTTTTGATGTTGAAATGTTTGAACCTCTCAGCAGCTTAAGCTGGGTGTCTAAAGTAAAAGCAGGTGTACGTGTTACTAACCGCGATTACGAATATGAGCAATACAAAGTAGAAATTAAAGACATTTACAAAAATGCATTTAACGACTCTGATGGTTCATTAGCTACTTTATGGGTTGATGACTACAACGCTGCTTTTTCAAATAGCTTCACAACAGTTAGCCACGACAACTCTTTTGACCAATTAGGTCATTCGGGACAAAATGACCTACTAACGTTTTTAAGCTACAACGGTTTATCTAACCCAGCAAATACTTACGCTCAACTTCAGCAGTTACTTGCAGGTACTAACCTAGCGTCAACAGGGAGTCTTTCAGATAACCAAGAGTTCCAAGAAAGCGCATACCGTAACGTAGTTGAAGATACAGCAGCTGTGTACATATCAGCGTACTTAGACTTTGATAACATCACTGCGATTGTGGGTGGTCGTTATGTGACTACAGATTTAGAATCAAGCGTATTTCTTAATGGTGAAAAAGTAACTGGCGACAATGACTACAGCGACTTTTTACCAAGCTTAAACGTTACGTATAACTACTCAGACGAAACATTATTCCGCTTTGCTGCTGCAAAAGTTATGCGCCGCGCTGACTTTAGCGAGCTAAGCCCTGCATTTGACGTTAATAATGACATTACAGGTGCAACGCAAGGCTCTATTGATTTAGAACCATACCGTGCAACGCAATACGACTTATCTGTAGAGCATTACTTTGATGAAGGTAACGTACTATCTTTCGCAGTATTTTATAAAGATGTTGAGTCTTTCTTAAGTAACGAAAGTAGCTGTGTAGCTGCATCAAGCACTTCAACAGGTCAAAACGTAACTCAGTGGAACCAAGTATGTCAGCTTGACGTTGCAGGTGTATCTCAAGACAACCTAGTTTACTCAGATGCGACTGACTACCCTGTAGATATAGATGGCTTTAACCATGTTGCAGGCTTGCGTGACGCAGGACTAACGGGTATTGATACAGTTAAAAATGTAAACGGTGAAAACGGCTCAGTACAAGGTTTTGAAGTTGGTTACCAACAGTTCTTCACAAGCTTACCTGGTGCATTTTCTGGCTTAGGTGTTAATGCAAACTACACGTATGCAGACAGCGAACAACCAAACGGCAACCCATTATTAGATATTTCTAAAAATACGTACAACTTACAAGTATTTTGGGAATACGAAGGGTTCTCTACTCGTATCGCTTATAACTACCGTGACAGTTTCTTAGATACTGAAAACGAGAAACGCGTAGAAAATATTAATTCAGACGGCAGCATTTCAGCAGAAGGCACTGTTTACGGTAATAACTACCGTGACGACAGAGGCCAGTTAGATTTCTCTGCAAGCTGGGATATTAACGAAAACGTGACCTTAGTAGGTAATGCGACCAACTTAACGGGTGAGCCTTCAATCTACCTATCTGAACTAGGTGGTGCTTGGAAGTACACTGAAGCGGATCGCCGTTACAGCTTTGGTATTCGCGCTAAATTTTAATTTTCCCTAGGGCGTGTTGTCCTTTGGTGGTTGAATTTGCAGCGGTATGTTTGTTTTTTAGGCAAGACAGAGCCTATGTAGTGTGGTTATTCCCCATAAATAGGCGATAACGCAGCATAAAGACCAAACATGCGCTGCCCTTTGGGTTCTTTCTAGGGACGATTAACTCTTTGTTGCTCGGTTTTTACTTAACCCACTAGGTTACAAACCTCGCGCCGCGATTTAATCGCCCCTAGATTGAAAAAATTTCAATCCACAAAGGTCAACACGCCCAAGACACTAAAGCCTGCTTTTATGCAGGCTTTTTTACGTCTATAAAAAAGTAGCTTTATATTACGTAAAAAACACTCCCTCCTAGCTATACTTATTTGAATATTAAATTTACTATCAAAACGTTGTAACTATTAGCAAGGATACTGAAGTGCTGTCGCGTTTATATAATTTTATGCCGGGTTTAGATACATTGCTGCACTACGAGCGACAATGGTTTGCTGATGATGTAAGAGCGGCGCTATCGGTAGCTGCGGTAGCTTTACCTGTTGCCATTGCTTACGCACAACTAACCGGTGTTAACGCCGCCGTAGGGTTATATTCTTGCATACTGCCAATGATGCTATATGCGTTTTTTGGCACTTCTAAACAATTAATAGTCGGCCCTGATGCCGCCACCTGCGCCGTTATTGCCGCTGTAGTAACACCTCTTGCTGCAGGTGACAGCTTTAAGCATTGGCAACTTGTTGTCACCATGACCGCCATGACCGGCTTTTGGTGCTTTATAGCCAGTAAATTTAAGTTAGGTGTATTAGCCGACTTTTTATCTAAACCTATTTTAATGGGCTTACTAAACGGCGTAGCTATCACTATTATTGTTGGTCAATTTTCTAAAGTATTCGGTTTTACCTTTGATGAGCGCTACTTACTTGAACGCCTAGGTGGTGTACCCACATACCTAGCGCAAACACATGTTCCCACCTTACTAATGGCCTTGTTTACACTGGCGGTTTACTTTGCCATGAAGCGCATAAGACCCACGTGGCCTGCGTCTATGTTCGCCATAGCTTTTGGTGCGCTTTTGGTATGGATTTTTGATTTAAAACAACTTGATATAAAAACCATTGGCACCGTAACTGGCGGGCTTCCCGTTTTTAATACCCCTGTTTTTGATTTAGGGATTATTCGTGAGCTAGTGGTACCCGCACTTAACTTAGCCATCGTGAGCTTTGTTAGTATGATGCTAACTGCCCGCAGCTTTGCTGCTAAAAATGGCTACGACATAGATGCCGATAAAGAATTTAGAGCGTTAGGTATTGCCAATATTGCGTCAGCCCTTTCGCAAGGCTTTGCAGTCAGTGGCGCCGACTCACGCACCGCTGTTAACGATGCAACAGGTGGTAAAACGCAGTTAGTATCAATAATTGCAGCGGCCATTATTGCGCTCATAGCCGTGTTTTTAACAGCCCCACTTGAATTTATTCCAAGCGCAGCGCTAGGTGTTGTACTCATTATAGCCTCTGTTCATTTACTCGATTTAAAAGCGGTTTGGCAATTAAAACGAAAAGATAAACAGGCATTTTATCTCGCCTCAGCCACCTTACTTGCGGTGTTATTTATTGGCGTTATACCAGGGATCACACTTGCTGTATTACTGGGGTTATTTCAATTTATTCGCACTGTTATGCGCCCAACTGACAATATACTCGGCGTAGATGTTAACGGTGTAGTAAGAAGTTTAGACGCCACAGATAAAGCAAAAGCGGTGCAAGGCGTCTTTATCTATCGCTTTAACTCACCTTTAACTTACTTTAATGCCAGCTACTTTAAACGTAGATTACTTGAGCAATACGCAAGACAAAAAGACGATACACAATGTGTAATAATTGACGCTGTGCCCTGCTTTACTCACTTAGATTTAAGTGTAATGGCCATGCTTGCCGATCTAGATGTTATATTTAAAAAGCGCGATATAAGGCTTGAACTTGCAGGTAGAAAACGCCAACTCCTTTCATGGTTTGAAATTGCAGGAATGAAGTCAGGAAAAGAAGGTATATATATTCACTCAGACCTATACATCGCCCTAAAAAGAAATAGCGTAAGCCAGCATACACAAGAAGTTAGCTTGTTTGAGTCAGACGAAAATAAAGAAGCGCTCACACAACCATAAAATACTAAACAGCAGATCAGCTAACTGATCTGCTTATTGTATTAAGTACTTTTTATACTTTAGGGTAGTTTGAAGGGAAAAATGCTTTTTTAGCGTCTTCATCAAACTCTTTTTTAAATGCCACATCAGTACCAATTACGCGTGCACGTGCAACCGCTGGGCGGCTATCAATGCTTTCAAACCAACGCTTAAGATTTGGGTACGGTGCTAAGCCCTCTTCACCTAATACAACCGGTGCTTTATCAATCCAGCCCCATGCAGATACATCAGCAATGGTATACGTATCACCCACAATAAAATTACGACCTTCAAGGTGCGTATCAAGCACTTCGTAATGGCGCTGCGCTTCACGTAAATAACGATTAGCCGCGTAATCAAGCCCTTCTGGCGCCATGTGTCTAAAGTGTACACTCTGCCCTGAATACGGACCTAAACCAGATGCGATAAACATTAACCACGACAGCATTTCAGCGCGATCATCGCCCTTGCCTTCTAGCTTTCCATATTTTTCAGAAAGGTACATTAAAATAGCGTTCGAATCGAATACACGCGTTTCACCATCAACTATTGCAGGTGCTTTAGCATTTGGATTAATTGCTTTAAATTCAGGTGTATGTTGCTCACCTTTTAAAGTATCAAGAGGAACAAGTTCAAACGGTAAGCCTGTTTCTTCTAAAAAGAGTGCAACCTTCATTGGGTTAGGAGTATGGTGAAAATAAAATTTAATCATGTAAAGTTCCTCAATTATTGAGCAACGATTAAAGCACAACTTGAGCGGGTGTTCAAATTAAGTTTTAACCAAGTAAAATATACAGTTAAAACGTGATTCAATTGTGAGTATTTCGTGATACTTCAATCGTAAATATCATTTAGGCTGAATGCAATATCAACCTTTGCGAGAAGTAACATGCCTTTTAAAGCACTATCCCGTCCATTTTTTATCTCACTTGTTGGGTTAATAATTTTTTGCTTTCAAAGCCAAGCTGCTGAGCAAGTAACTATTACCAGTACAGCTAATCCGACTACCTTTTTAGAGCTTTACACATCGCAAGGTTGCAGTAGTTGCCCACCAGCAGAGCGCTGGATTTCAACGTTTACAGATGATGAAAAACTATGGACTGATTTAATCCCTATTAATTTTCATGTTACTTATTGGGATTATTTAGGATGGAAAGACCCGTTTGCCTCTGCTGTTTTTAGTAAAAGACAACGTACTTATAAGGCACTCGGCAAAAGCCGTATTGTAGCAACCCCAGGATTTATGGTTAACGGCAGCGGGTGGCAAGGTTGGTTTTATAAGCAAGCTATTCCTGTAGCTAAAGCCCCTTATTTAGGTAATTTAAAAGCGACTATAAACAACAGTAAAATTAATCTCGAATACGATACTGTTAATACCAAAGATGATACTAACCAAAACTTAATAGCCCATGTAGCTCTGTTAGGTTTTGGCATAGAAACACAAATACACAGCGGCGAAAACGCAGGCCATAAGTTAAAACACGACTTTGTTGTTATTGGCTACGAGCAAAGTGACATGCAGACCAGGCAGCAATTATCATTAACTGACTTACCCCTGCCTCGCGCTAATAATGTATCGCCAACTAAGCAAGCCTTAGTATTTTGGGTATCTGAAAAAAGCGACCCTACCCCACTACAAGTTGCAGCAGATTGGTTTTAAAAGTTAAGGTTAATTGGAATAAAATTATTAATTAACAACTCAGCGCGTAATAAATGCTCTTTATATAAACTATAGAAAAAAGCTTCTAATAATTTAAAAACTAATGAATTAGCATTATTCCTGTAAAGAATTTATTCTTTTTTATTGTGTGTATCTGTGTAAAACATAAATAACATTGTATTTACATCAACTTTTGTTTATAAAGTAAGTTGAATGGACTCTTGAAATAAGCAATTGACTTATAAGTATAAAAATCAAGCGCCTATCAATAAAAACTTCTGCAATTATCTATATGGACAAAAATTTATGCGAATTAACCAAAGCCACATTAAAACAATTGTAATCGCTGCAATTACAGCTTCGTCTTTAGCTGGGTGTGCTACAACATCATCAAAAGTAATAGAAACACCAACTGTTGCTAGCTATAACACAACCTACTCAGGTACAAAAAGCAAACTAGTCGTAGGTCAGTTTGTAAACCGTTCGAGCTTTCAAAATGGTATATTTTCATCAGGCCAAGACCGTTTAGGCAGCCAAGCAAAAACAACACTAATGAGCCACTTACAACAAACAAATCGCTTTAGTGTGCTTGATCGCGACAATATGGCAGCCCTTGCAGAAGAAGCAAAGTTAACAGGTACAAAACAAGTTCTTAGCGGTGCTAAATTTGTTGTAACTGGTGATGTAACAGGGTTTGGCCGTAAAGCTATTGGCGATCGCCAACTTTTTGGTTTATTGGGTAAAGGTAAATCGCAAATTGCTTACGCTAAAGTAACGCTTAATGTTGTTGATGTTACTACATCAGAAGTTATTTATTCAGTGCAAGGTGCTGGTGAATACAGCTTATCAGAACGTGAAGTTATTGGTTTTGGTAGCACAGCTTCATACGATGCCACATTAAATGGCAAAGTACTTGACCTAGCTATTCGCGAAGTCGTTAACAAGTTAGTTACTGGTCTTGAAGCTGGCCAATGGGGCAATAAATAATGAAAAAGCTAATTACCTTAGCATTTGTTTGTATAGCCCTAACGGGTTGTAACTCAACGAAAGAACCTATTTACTATTACGGTGACTATAGCACTGCCGTATACGCCTATTTAAAAGCAGATGACGTAACAGCTGAAGAGCAAATTAGTATGCTTGAGCAAATTATTGCCGATGCTGCAAACAAAAGTAAGAATGTTGCGCCTGGGCTACATGCTCACCTAGGTATGCTGTACTTTGAAACGGGTAATCCTTCATTAGGCACTACTCACTTCGAAACTGAGAAATCACTTTTCCCAGAATCAGTTCATTACATCGACTTCCTTCTAAAATCTGCGAAAGGCGCTTAATATGCTTAATTTAAAATCATACACAGCGATCGCATTAGTCGCATTACTCGCTGGTTGTGTTTCACCTCCACCAGCACATGACTACACAGCGTTTAAACAAGCAGACCCTCACTCAGTTATTATTTTACCTCCGCTAAATAATACACCTGAAGTAATTGCACCATACAGTGTGATGACTCAAATGGTCGCGCCTATAGCTGAGTCGGGTTTTTATGTTTTTCCTGTTGCTTTAGTTGATCAAACCTTTAAAGGTAATGGCCTCACTGTTGCAAGCGACGTGCACCAAGTACCGGTAAATAAATTACATGAGATTTTTGGTGCAGACTCTGCGCTTTACATCACTATTGAAGAATACGGTACTAGCTATGTTGTAATTTCTAGCGAAACAGCTGTAACTGTGTCAGCCTCATTAGTTGATTTACGCACTGGCGAGCAATTATGGCAAGGCAAAGCAAGAGCCTCTTCAGCTGAACAACAAAGTAATGGCGGTGGTGGCCTTGTAGGCATGCTTGTTATTGCAGCAATTAATCAAATTGCTGAAACAGTCACTGATAAAGGCTTTGAAATCGCAGCAATGACTTCAACACGCTTACTTTCTTCAGATGTTTACAACGGCTTATTATATGGACCTCGTTCACCTAATTATGGCCAACCAGCACCAAGCGAAAAGAAGAAATAACTCTTATTGTTATTAACCTAAAGCTTGAAAAGGCCGAACCATTAAATGGGATTCGGCCTTTTTAATAACAGCTTACTTAGCTAAAAGGCTTAGCAAAGTTACTTTTAAGTATTTAGAGCAGATTTTAAAAACTAAAATTAATAGCAACAGAAAAAATAGTTTTTATAAAAATACTAACTAAAAAAGCCACCATAAAAAACATAGCAAATGCTGAAACAGCCCCTCCACCGGTATACCCTGCTTTAGCTTTTTCCACCATCAATACATAAATTCCCAACCCTACACTCACCTTAAACCACTGCCAATAATCGCTCGTAAATAGAGGAATAGCAGCTAAAACGATCGTAGTTATAATTAACTTGCTTCCATCATTTGAGCGCAATAAATAAAAGGCCATTATGGCAATATAAAATAGAGCCGTTACATCAGGCATATCAACAACTTCCTTGTAAAAATTTAATAAAAACTAATAAACGCACCGATTATACCTATTACTGAGCCCCTATAAAATCCGATAATTGTGTTTACTTTTTAGCTGTGCAATATTAACTCACTATAAAACACAAGGATCGCTAAGCCTATTTAGAGGTTTGGTATAAAAACTAAAAAGGATGAATATGATTAAGCCATTTTACGCTAGCTGTTTGTTAGCCCTCTCGCTATTAACACCCAGCCTTGTAAAAGCAAACCCGACGGCCTCGCAGTATCAGGAAATTCTTAACCATAACCTTGCTGAAAACGAGCCTGGGGTATCGGTAATTATAAGTAAAAATGGCAAAGTACTTTTTAAAGGAACGCGCGGGCTTGCCAACCTTGAGCATAACATTGCACTTAATGAGCAAAGCGTTTTACGTTTAGGTTCTATTTCAAAACAATTTACTGCAGCTGCAATTATGATGTTGCAAGAGCAAGGTAAGCTAGCGGTTACCGATGATATTCATAAGTATGTTGCAAGCTTTCCAACAGAGGGCAACCTCGTCACAATCGAAAACTTATTAACCCACACCTCAGGCATCGCCAACTACACAGATGACGACGATCTCTTTGATAAAGAAATACAAGTACCCACCAGCGTTGACGATGCACTAGCGCGATTTGCCAAACACCCAATGGTGTTTAAACCCGGCGAAGCGATGGCTTATTCAAATACCGGTTATTCACTGCTTGGGAAAATAATTGAAGTAGCAAGTGGCCAGTCTTACAAAGACTTTATTGAACAACACATATTTAAAAAACTAAAAATGAATCAGAGTAGTTATGAAGGGCAAGAACTTGTTACCCATCGCGCATCTGGCTATGAGCAAACAGAACAAGGATTTATCAACACCAGCTACATTAATATGGATTGGCCATATGCCGCAGGTGCGCTTATATCTACTCCAACTGACTTAAACATTTGGTTTAGTGCGTTATCGTCTGGCAAGCTTATTAGTAAAGCAAGTTATGAGAAGATGGTCAGCCCTTTTAAACTAAACGACGGCAGCGTTTCATCCTATGGTTACGGATTAATTATTAAGCCTTTGAATGAATACACCGTAATTAAACACACTGGCGGAATAAATGGCTTTTTAGCACATGCACGCTATATTCCAGAACAAAAGCTATATGTTGCAGTACTGGCTAATTCAAACCACATAAATCCTATTTTTATCAACGAAAAACTCACAGCCAGAGCACTAGGTATTACACTCCCCGAGTTTAAAAAAGCAGAGGTAACAGAGCAGCAATTAGCTGCCCGTATTGGGTGATTACCGTATTGATAAAAACACCTTACGCAGCCTAATTTTTGAAAATGATGTTTTGTATTCAAAGCGCACTGGTGGCGATAAAACAAAACTTATTACGATGTCTAAAAATAGATTTTACTATCCTAATTCAAACAATTACTTAGTAATAGAAAAAAACAGCCGAGGGCAATTAGTGATGAAATATTTTAGTGGATTATCAACAACGCCTACTGAGGCGATTAAGATTTAACTTTATAACCCTCCCAAAAACAATGCCCGCAGCTTTCTCTACTTATAAGCTCGGGTATTTTCATTTTAAATCCTCGTTAACGCAACAATAAATTATAAAATTAGTATGTGATGTGTAAAAGGTAATAAATATGTTACTTTTTATACGCTAATTTTATACTTAACCTCTTTAAAAAAATTTACAAACCGAAAATAAGGAATAAGCATGCTTTTTCACCCTCTAGGTAAATCCTATATTTTCGCCCCTTTGCTCATTATTTTGCTATCTGCTTGTACTTCAAACCCAGCTTTAATGCCTACACCCAATTTATATGTAAGTACGCCTTATTCAGAAGCCCAAGTACCTAAAAACCTACATAATACAAGTATGGAATTACTCTATGTTACAGACCGAGCAATTTCTGAAAAAGAGGGGGTTATGTATAACGCAAGTCGCTCGCCATCAATTGCGTACGGTGTAGCAAAAGTAAATTTTGGCGATAGGTCGTTGCAGTGGGGTGAGCTATTAAAGCAAAGTAGTCTTAAAAATCGCTCCGCAAATTTGACTTACGTAATGGAGAAAGCGGATGAATTAGGTCGCTTCCCTTTATCGCCTTATAAATTTAGACGCGTAAAAAACAAACTCCAAATTGACGAAGATATTTTAGAACGCAAAATTTTTCACGAAACCCAGTTAAACAAAAACATTAATCAGCGTTTAAAAAACAGTAATAATAAAGACGTTATTTTGTTTGTGCATGGCTTTAATAATACCTTTAACGAATCGGTATTTACCCTTGCCGGTATATGGCATTTTTTAAACCGACAAGGCGTACCTATTGTTTACTCTTGGCCTGCTGCCGCCACAGGATTAACCGGCTATTTTGAAGATAAAGAGTCTGGTCAATTTACTATTTTTCATTTAAAAGAAACCTTACGACTACTTTTCAAAAATCCTGAAATAGAAAACATTCATATTATTGCGCATAGCCGTGGCACCGATGTAGTAACCACAACACTTAGAGAGCTTATAATTGAGAACAGAGCCAGTGGCGGAAACCCCAGAGAAGACCTGCGTATCGAAAACTTAATTTTAGCAGCCCCTGATCTCGATTTTGGTATTATTAAACAAAGACTAATGGCAGAGCAATTTGGACCTGCATTTGGACAAATTACCATTTACACCTCTCAAGAAGATAGCGCATTGGGTATTTCACAGTGGCTAACAAACAGCTTGAGCTTTGGTCGGTTAAACACCAAAGATGTAAACATAAACGAGCAAGACATATTCACTTCTGTAGGTAACGTAAGCCTAATTAAAGTACCTAAATCTGGCAGCCTAATAGGCCATGACTACTTTCATAGTGATCCGGCGGTCAGCTCAGATCTTATTAATTTAATATTACATAAAGCATCGCCAGGCTCTAGCAAACGACCTCTACAAAAGCTCGAAAACAATTTTTGGTCGCTCGATTCAAATTACCTAATTAAAAACAAATAGTAATTAGCACACAAAAAATAACGCTTACTGCTGACTCAATAACCACTCTTTTGGCGCTTGCCCTGTTTTTTTTCTAAATACACGGGCAAGTGCAGAGCCATTTTCGTATCCAACCTGATTAGCTACTAAATCCATATTTTGATTTTTTAAAATAAGCTTTTTAGCAACCGACAAACGCCAATCAGCCAAATAGTCTGCCGGTGTTTGCTCAATTACTCGCTTAAAGGTATCGGCAAATTTAGAGCGCGACATACCACACTCCTCAGCCATAGCGCTAAGCGACCAGCTTTGCTCTGGGGTTTGGTGTATTTTTATTAATACCTTAGCCAACTGAGGATGGGCAAGCCCTGCCATCATCCCGCTTTTAATTGTGCCTTCTTCTAGTACTTTACGAAGCACACTAATTAAAAATACATCGCATAAGCGATCTATAATTAAATGCTTACCGCTGGCGTCTTTAAATGCCTCTTCAAAAATCCAAAAAGCGCTCTGCGTTAATAATCCATCACCCGCTAATTCGTAATTTAAGCAAAAAGGCAGCGCCTGCAATAAAGGGCTATGCCCGCCACTTTGATAGCTAATTTGTGCACACACTAAATCAGCACCGTCACCCTTATCCGAAAATAAACAGTGCCCTGTAGAGTGAGGAAAAAAAATAACCGAAGGCGTAGATAAAACTACTTCAAAGCCACTATTACTACGCACTTTTAACGTACCAGAACGTAATAAATGTAAATGCCCAACACCTTGATCGTCACTAAAGTCACTCGTACCGCACATGTTCCCACTAAAAAACACATTGGCATTAAGCGAAAAGTGACTCAGTACACTCGAAAGTACGTCCATAAGCGCCTCTTTGGATTATTGGTATGAAAATATAGACTAATAGACGCATATTAACCAAGCAATAACGATAAAGTACAGTTGAGTTTTAAACAAACACACTAATTAAATTACCCTTTGGAGATACACATGAAATTTTCGACACTCACTAAATCAGCTTTTTTTGCAGCATCAGTCCTTGCAAGTTCACTAAGCTTTGCAGCAGACATAGACGCAAATGCCGACGTTAACGACATTGCAATTAGTGGTTACGATACCGTTGCTTACTTTACCCAAAACAAAGCGGTAACAGGCAGCTCTGAATATACTGCAACGCATAAAAATGCCATTTATAAGTTCAGCTCAGCTAAGCATCGCGACTTATTTAGAGCTAACCCAGAAAAGTACGCACCACAATTTGGTGGCTTTTGTGCGTTTGGTGTATCAATGGAGAAAAAGTTTGACGTAGATCCAGAGGCTTTCAAAATTGTTGAAAACAAACTTTATTTAAATCTTGATAAATCGGTTCAAAAACAATGGCTAAAAGACGTACCTGGCTTTATTACTTCAGCCGATTCAAACTGGTTTGACATAAAAGACAAAACAGCAAAAGAGCTTTAATAAAACCAATTTAAAGTTAATTTTGAGGTTGCTTCGGTTTATAACCGTTCATCCTCAAAATGCCATTTAAATTAATAAAATTTTAGATTTAAGCTCTTAATTTAACTAATATTACTTTGATTTATTAAGCATCGCTTTTAAATCGGCAAATGGAGAATGCGTTGCAGCCTCAACTTTGCGATCTGTAGTCGACCCGCCATACATAATATGCTCGTGGTATTTATTGTGCTCATTGTCGTGGCAATAAATACACAATAACTCCCAGTTACTTCCGTCTTCAGGATTATTACTGTGGTTATGATCAACATGATGCACCGTTAACTCACGTAAATTAGAGTACTCAAACTCACGAGCACAACGCCCGCATACCCAAGGGTATAATCTTAAGGCTTTTATTCTATAACCTTCCTCTTGCTTAACATAAGCCTGAGGTACATCGTTATTCTTACTCATAATATTCCAGTTAAATTTGTTATTTCTATGCTTAACAAGTAAATAGCCAATATGTTAAAGCAAATATAAAAGTAAAAAGTTCGTAAGGGATCTAACTTAAGCTACGTTTCGTATAAGTCAGGTCTAATTATAAAGTTGAGCAACATGGAAAATATATTCCAAACAAGTCGGTTTTTGGTCGTAATCGCCGTTATTACCGCTGCAATATCATCATTACTCGTTTATGTTTCATGCATTAATATTGTAGCTAATATAGTAATAACAACGCTATTTGACCTGCCTGATTCAGCTAAAGCCGGTAAAGCCCTAATAGTTGAACTACTGAAAATTCTTGATTTGCTACTGATCGGAATTACCTTACAAGTTATTGCTATTAGCTTGTACCGACTATTTATAACACCATCTAAGCCTGAGGAAAGTAAATTTCTTGCTGCTTTCAATATTAAAGACTTTCATGATTTAAAAATAACTCTGGTACAAGTAACTTCGGTTGTACTGGTAATACTATTTTTAGAGCACGCAGTTGAGTTCGGCGGCACAATAGAAACACTCTACTTAGGTATTGCCATTGCGATCGTTATTGCAGCATCTACATTTGCATGGCGCTCAATGAAAGACTAACTAAGCACTCATTACTATTAAGTAATTACATGCAGGTGTAATTACTTATCCCTAAAATTCTGAAAAAACTTAAGTGAGAGCCCCAGCACTCAATATTAAAAAAACTTAATTACTGACAAGTCACCAAAAGAAGTATCTATATGCCTACCTGTTTGCTCCCACGCACGTAGTACTACCATGAGTTTTTTGTTACTTGAAGTCCAAGAAATACCACCGCCGTATGCCGCTACTTTTTCACCGCCCGAATCTTTTAACCCCAGCCCAGGGTCTGTATTTCGAATATTTCCCTTACCTACTTTGTATTCAGCAAATACGTGAACATTATGCGGCAACGAAAATGATAAAAGCGAGCCAATACTCGCCCCGTACGAATTAGAAATTAACTTAGTGACCTGTGGTGCAGACGAATTTAAAAAATCAGCCTGAAACACAATATTATCTTTACTCTCAAGAGATACATGCTTGAAAGACCACGCGCCAACAACACTTAACGACAAATCAAATTTGCTGCTTAGCTTTGGTCTATTAAGAAAAAAATGCTCAAACAAAGACTCTTTATTATTGAAGGTATAGAAGTTGTGTTGGCCAGATAGCTCAAACTTGGTTGAACGTGTATTTTGCGAGAAAATTTGATCCGTTTGATTGCCGCTTAAATTGCTAGCCGTGCTTTGCAGCCCTTCAAGCGTTTGATAGTTAAAAGTGATTTTAGAATTTTTAAATTTTCTATACGAAAGCAGTATATCTTGTGTTTTTGTTTCAACATCATCTTCAAAAATATCGGCAGAGTAGCCAATTTCAATGTCGTTAATATCAAAAAACACACCCACACGTTGATTGTTTATGGGCTCTAACGAAAACAGTGTTTTTTGATTACTCCCAGCCAAGTCGTCGTATATTAACGCGTGGCTAGTGTTAGGGTTTGAAATAGTGGTGCGTATCGACTTTAAGTCAAAGTCAAAAGCCAATACAGCACCAGATTGAAATGCCGCTAAAACGGCAAAGCTCACAATAACCAAGTAATTGCGATTCATTAAAAACACTCAAAAATTAATTTGTATTAGAGTAGCGTTTTTTCCACCTTAAATTATCACAAAAGGTTAACAATTGATGAAAACTTTAAATAATGCGCTTTATGTCATTTTTTGGAGTGCTCTCAAGGTCAAACTCACTTACATGCTTAATTAGCTCCGGGAAGAACGCTAAAAACACGGCTTCTAATTCATCGTAGTTACGCGCTATATCATCAGCCGCCCCCGCAAAGTTATTAGTAAAACGGATGCGGTTAGCAATATTATCAAGTGCTACTCCTATTCCCTCAACGGTTTCGTACTCTTTAAACCAATCGTTTTTAGTCATGCTTGTTACAACATGCTGCATACGCGTTGGCATAACAGGTATGCGATTATTTAAAAGCTGATAGCTGGTGTACTTAAAGTCACTTAAAGGTTGCTTGCTAAATCGTTGCCAATGCACAATTAAAAAATGATCAAACACCACATCAATAGCTACACCAGCAAAGCGCTTACGCTCGGGTGAAAAGTACTGTTTAGCGTGTTTTACTGCGCGGTGGGAGTCGGTAAATTTATCGACTAAATAGTGGTTATCGAGCCCGTTTATAACCGTATTTGGTAAGTGTTCTACATGCCTTTTACCACCAAAGTCGCCCAACAAGTTCCCAAAGTGAGAATCGGCTGTAGGCTGTGCTAAATAAAGGTGAGCTAAATAATTCAAAGTGTTCTCGGGCTTGGTATTAATACAGTTAAAATAATAACTTAATTGTAAGCGCTACTTAAAGTTAGATTTTATGCCTAATCAAAAAAATAGCATAAAAAAGGTGAAACTAAGTTTCACCTTTCATATTAATTTTGAAACTAATTAGCTAGCATTACGCTGTAGAAACGTTACTTGCGCCTGCATTGTTAAGTATTTCTTCAATAGCGTTTTTGTTGTCACTATCGTACTTAATACCAATTAATATAGAGCCTTTTTCAATGGCATCTTCATAATACTTAATTTCGTGCTCGGGGATAAACGCACCAACTGCGGCACCTAAAGTACCACCAACTGCAGCGCCTGCGCCACCAGCAGCAAATGCAGCGACTAATGGACCGGCAACTAATAAGCCTGTACCACCTGTTGCTACAGTCCCTACGGCAGTAAATCCGCCAATAATTGCAGCAAGAATACCACCTGAAGCCGCGCCTATAATGCCGCCCTCGGCAGCTTTAGTACCTTCGTCTACAGCAAAATCTTCCTTTGCGTATGAGTCGTTGGCTACAATACTAATATCAGCTTCATTAATACCTAAAGCTTCTAATCTATAAATTGCGAGTGTTGCTTGTGATGCACTTTCGAATAACCCAGTAATAACGGTACTCATAATAACTCCTTTATTTATTTAAGAAAATACACTTACTACCAAGCAAAACTCAAACCAAATAAATTATCATTTAAAATCAATAATATAAAACAAAATCTCGTACTAACTCTCTTATTATTAGAGTAAAAATTGCTAAATTTTGTAAAAAACTCCTATCTACATAAACAAAATTCCTTGCGAAATAAAGAGAGGTTTTTATCACTCTCTTGTCTATGGTTATTACCGTGCTTACCAATAAAATTAAAAACACCAACAGAGCATTATTTTTCATGCGATTTGAAGGTTAAAACAAAGACGCTTATCCTCTTCAATTCCCCTACCCAGTTACAATTGTGTTTTATTAATTCAGTAAAGAGTCAGTCTAATTTTGTTATCACTGTGGTTCATTTTTCGGTGCGCATGAATCGTAAAATACTGTGCTAAATCTCCTTTTTATATTGCCCTGCTATTAGCAGATATAGGCCGCCCATGGATTACGAAAACAACTTTTTATGTCAATCACAGCAAGCTGCACTGCAACAAGCGCTAATTAATACCAAGCTTTTAAGTCGCCTTTCAATAAATAGTGAAGATGTACCTTCGCTTGAGCAACAAGCTTATGGGGCTATTGCAGTTATGCTTTATCGCCTTAATTTGCAAAAAATAAAATGGTCATCATTTTTAAAAACAGCAATAAACACAGCTAGCAACGCCTGCCAATGGTTATCCATCGAGCTTGCAAGATGCCAACAAGAATACAAAGCCCAACCTAATGACGCTGTAATAATTGAGCAAAACGCTCTTTTGAATGGTATTTTTAGCGAAGAACTCGCCTATATCGGTGCCTTACTAGGAACTGAAGCACAAGCTTAATATAGCAAGTAACAAAGCCCACCAACCAATAACGCCCAAGTATACTTTTAAAGAAAAAGGTTATGGCTAAAAATAAATATATAAGAGAGGTTCAAATATAAAGTCAACAATCTTGCTCGTATTATAAAAAAATCAATTTCAGTATTACAATCATTACAGCCCTTGTGGTATGCATTTTAAAGTTGAAGCATGAATTATTCCTTCATTGCTTCAACATTCAAAAGTTCGAGTTGATATCGTTGCTTTTCAAATCTTGTTTTACTGCTTTTTGATAAAACGTCAAAAAATACAAACCAGCCTAAAGCAACCTGACTACCATCGTGCGATAAGCTAGCGCTCAAATAACTAAGATAGGCTGTATTAGATGGAGAATTTGATTGGTTGATTGGATCATAAGTTTTGTCTAGTTCGGCTGCTAACAAAAACTCATTTTCTAAAAAGTTTAGTTTAAAAATAGAAGCCTTCGCTTTTATGTAATCTCGCCTTTTGCTTGCTGTGATCCCTGAAAGTAAAACATCGCCTGATTTGCTCAACATAAATTGTCGGTTAAACCTCAGGTCGCCCATTACCTTAGAGTCAGAACTGAAATTCGCCACAAGTACAGACCTACTAATATTTGCTGGTACTTTAGTTACCACTTTATCTGGACTTAGTTCATTTTGTTTTAACGTGACTATTTGGTCATTTGGCAAGCGGATAGCCTGCCAGCCTTGCGCTGTTTTTTTCCATAATTTAATAACCGGATGAGCAATGGTTACCTCTACAGGCGTATTAAGTATATGGAACCTTGTGTTATTTTGCTCAGGTTGAATGTATTCACCTATCGCTAATACATCGCCTTTAAGATTAGTTGCAATATCAACCCCTGACATTTTATTAGAGTCAGGCAACGAAGCAAAATTAGTAGTGACTTGATAAGTGTTGTTAACTAACAAAAGCTCTGTCACAAAACCCTGATAATTTTTTCCATATTGCTCACTTTTAGCCAAAGCGACAAATAACCTTTGTCCATTATTAACACTCAGTAAGCGGGTTACATTCCACTCATCCCACTCCTTAGAAAGCCTTTGTTTTATTATCGGTTTACTTGGGTTGGCAATATCGTAAACAACTAATTCAAAATTGCTGAGCATGACAATTTTTTTACCATTTTCAGTGATGTTAAAACGCCAAGGTCGATAACTATCTGCCGAAACACCTGTATTCTCATCGGGGAAACTTTTTTCTGCTTTAAAATCATTAAATTTAAAACTAACTTTTTTTTGCATACCTATTTGCGTTACGTGCGTGCAAATATTGGGATCGTATTTACAGTTATAAACATAACCTTGCTCACTATTACTGTCATACTGCCAATCATCTAAGTGGTAAACTCTATCGCTTCGATATTCAAGTTGCCCAACTTTTTTACCTGCCATTTCAAAATCAATTTTACTTAAACTAACTTGAGGTGAATCACTAGGGAATATTCTACCAAAGGGAGAGTGTTTAATGAGCGGAAAAGCGTCAGACGATTTAAAACCAGTTAACTGATAAAAAGGGATTTCAACTAATTCTCTCGACTTATTTAGCAAAACCATGTCATGTTTATAATAAGTCACATTACCTAATAATGAGTTGGCCGTTTTTGCTTTATGAACTGTTTTATGTTCAAACTTAACCCCTTTGTTTTCTACTGGTTTAGTTTGTATATGAGAAGGCGTTGCTTGCGGTTGGCTATAAGTTGACTCTGGGCTAACACCACCACGAAAATTAACCACAAGAGTTACAATGATCGCAATCGTAAAAAATACAGCATACACCCCTATACCACTACCAGGTTGGTTATTAGATGACTGACTTGAATTATTTATAGGGGCACTGCGCTTTACTGCAGACTTAATATTCGGTTTTATATTTTTTTTAACTTGCGCTTTTTTTTGATTAAGCTGGCAATGTGGACAAGCTTTTTGCCAATAGGCATGATCTGAATTTTGTTTACATACTTTGAGCTTTAAACTTTGTTCTAGTAGTAACTTTTGCCATATATTAGCTTTAGTTCGTACTCTACTCGTTAAACTTTGAGTAAATGCTTTTGACAAAACGTCAGAAAAATCAGTGTGTATACTCCACGGAGAAGGCTTTATTTTTGCATGAACTTTTATTGCATATGGATAAAGGCCCTCAGTAATTTTAGTTTGGTTGTCGCTTGGTAAAGAATATCCATTTTTAGATACGCCTTGGAATGGGTGTAAACCGTTATTTAACAGCTGAAAGAGTATTGTAGTCAACGCGAATAAATCTTGACCGACTCCTAACTTTTCAGGTGGTATTTTACCGCCAAAAGCTTCGGGGGCAATATAACCAGACGTATATTGATGCCCCTTAAATCTCTTTTTATCACCTTTAATCGAAAAGCCGTCGCAATCTAAAACCATTACATCACCAGTGTGCTTATCAAAAGATAAGTTTGCTGGTTTTAAATCAATAATATAATGACCCAAACGGTGAAGCTCTGCGACCTTACTCGCTAAACTAATCGCAACGGTAACCCTAAACTTATAACTGTCGGTTATTTTTAATGACTCACGCAAGCGTTTAGAAAGTAACATTTCAATAGTGTAGCAACGACTTAAATCAAGTAGAGGCATTGCATAACCAATAAAGTTATTTTTTTTATCACTTATAACGGCAACAGGCCAACAAATTCCCTCTGCTGTCGGCGCATTCGACAACATCTGCCACAATTTATCTTGCCGTTGCATATCTTTGTTTGGATCATGATAAATTTTTAAAGCTAACTTGTTGTCAATAGTAGCGTAAATAGTGCCATCAGCACCGCTATTAATCGGCTTTTTTTTGTACTGTACTTGCGCTGTTTTTCCATCAAGATAAATTAGGTTTACGCTATTACTCATTCAATAACCAAACTAAGGTTTTATCATCGTTTGTAATACTATTGGTACGAGGATCACTTAAAGTGTTTTTTAGTGCGTGGCGTCCTGTTGCGTCATCTACACTAGCTAAGTAATTGTGTATCGGTAACAAAAAGTTAGTTGTGGGTCTATAAGGATTTGTTAATGCAGCAAAACTAGCCGCGCCATCAGACATTAAAAACCAGAGTTTATAACGTTCTGGAGCACACATAATACGTAAGTGAGATTGCCAATCAGGTAAAGTAAAAAAATAAGTGGTTTCGGCAAATTCGCCATTTTCAGGTTCGCTGACAATAAAATCAGACCAATCTTCAGGGTTAATACCAATAACAATCCCATCACCAATATGAAACACTAAACTTCCCTCATGAGAAGTTGCCACGCCACATAAGGTGGCATGATAATCCGATATTTCACCTTGCAGGGCAACGCACTTTCGAGCTTCACTAATTGCAGTTTTTAAGCTTACTATTGCGCTTTCGCCAATCGTTTTTTCTTGAGCTAATGCTTCACATACTTTATCAATTAATTGCTTTGAGCCTAGATGTGAATATTGCGCAGAGCCTGCTCCATCAGATACACAAGCGACAAGTCCCATTGCCGTTTTTTTTACTTGCCAAGCGTCTTGGCAAGGTATCTTGCCATCAATATGCGATGAACCAGTAACTGAGCAGCCAAGAAATCGCCCAGCCATTAAATCTCAACCTCAGCCCACTCATCGGCTGAAGGAAGGCGCACTTTTTGACCAGGAACACTTGCTGATACTGTTGCCATAGAACGACTAAGCCAAACAAAAAGTTCTGTAAAATTTAATCCTTTCAATTTTTTTGCTGATTTATTAGAAAACTGCCCCAGCGCTGCAAAATCTGCGCCTTCAGTACCTATTGGAAAAATAACAACTTTTTTATCTTCTTCAGCTTTACGGCACGCATCAGCTGATTGTTCCCAATCCAAATCTGTCGGACAGCCATCAGATAATACGATGATCCAAGGTCGAGTACTTGAAATACCATTCTCGTCATATACTAACTTTTGTTGTTGTACCTCATTAAGTGCCGTCGTCATTCCTGCACCTAATGGGGTTAAGCCTCCGGCTTCAATTGTTGGTGCTTTAAAATCTACAGCATCTACCCATGGCTGTATTACCTCTACATCATCATGACCTCCAACAGCTAATACAAGAACCTGCACTTTTAATGCGGCAGACAAATCACTTTTTAATTGTTCTTCAAAAACTTTAAGACCAAGGTTGAGCTGCTTTAGAGGCTCACCAGCCATTGAGCCAGAAGCATCTAGCACCAACACACATGGAGTTCTTTGATTAGCGTTATCGATAAATTCAACGCCTGGAATTGCATCATTATGCATAAGTAATTAAGTCCTTTTAAATGGGAGGTTTTTAATCAATAATTTAGAGTTTACTAAATTTTTATCGACTCAAATATATTATAAAAATTAATTATATTAAAGGTTTAAAGAAAACTAAAAACAACAGATTAGTTATTCTTTAATATTAAAACTAAAATAAAGATTACGTCGATACTTGCAAATACAGCTGCAAATAGACTTTCCATCAATACCCACTTAGTGAGAACCCCCTCTCCTTGCTTAATGCATTATTTTAAATACGTAACCAATACCATCCCTAAATTAAGTAGTTATTTAATAAATACAAATACTCGCGGGGTTTAATAAAGCTTTAGCGGAAGAATATTAAAGTGTAGATTTTAAAATAGCCCGATTTAAAGGCTTTACGGTTCTATCGGTATATAAATTGCTGTTACTAATGTTCTTACTTAAAGAGTTACACATAAATAACGCTGCCGTTATTTATAAAAAGGAGAACATTATGAGTAATAAACAACTAATTACGACGATAGGTATAGGACTCGCCGCTGCATCAGCAGGTATGTTAACAAGGAAAACTTTACAAAAATCGTGGGAAAAGGTTACCAACGAACCAGCCCCAAAAGATAGACCAAGCGAAGAAACAGATCTTAAAGAGGCCGTTACATGGGCAGTGGTCTCAGGTATTGGTGCGGGTGTTGCAAGAATGGCCGTACGTTATGTGCTAGACAAACGCCGATCTAAATAAGCCCTCCCTATTAATACCTCTTATAAGTATTAAGCGTAATGCGGTGAGGCTCTAAAGGCGGCTTGCGACAACCAATACCCAGTTGTCGCAAGCAACTTTGCTAAAGCCTTGATTAAGGTTACTTAACTATTGAGCTAAAAAACATATTAATATCCAAACCGGGGTTCTGTGGTTAAATTTAAAATGTCGGATGGCACGGCTGCGCCGCTTATCCAACCTACGTAGGTTGGAAAAACTGGAGGTGCCTTGTGACAAGACCCTTTATTTTAAGCAGATACACTCTATTGAACATTAACCTATTAAACATTAACTCTCTTTCAAAGTTGTTGCCTGCCTACAAGCTTGCGTATAATGCACGCATTCCGGCTGCATTTTTTAGCCGCTAACTTGGATTTTAATAATGAAAAAACTCTCTGCAGTGCAAATAAAACAGCAAGCACTTGTACTTAATACTGCTGAAAAATTAGAAGAACAAGGCCGTGCTGAGCTCCCAGGCATGCTGCAATGCTGGTTTGATGTGGAATACCACTTATTTCCAAGTACACTACTGCTGTGCTTTCAGTTTGAAAACGAGCAAGCCTTAGCGGCCGCAGAGCCTGACTTATTAAAGTGGCAAAAACGCTTAAGCGGCGCAATGCTTAAAAAGGGCGTGATTTTAAAAGATATGCGTAAACATTTAGTGTTTACCTTAAAAGGACCTGACGATTAATAGAGGGTTTTAAAGGGATATAAGGCCTTTCGCTCGTGTAGCCGAAGCGCATAAAACCATAATGAAAAGCCGTTGCATTGCTGTAACGGCTTTTTACTTTTATCAGAGCTTAAAGTAGTACCTATAAAGATCAATTTTTGACTCAGGGATTTTTATTAGCCGATGATACTAATTGGCCGTTAAACAATACTAATGCACGGCAAAAGCAAATATCAGTTGATTCAACGTTAATTGGTTGCCCTAAGTTAGCAATAGTAGGATAGTAAATTACACATAAACAATAGCTTTATCTTAGGAGTATTATGATCAAAGTATTATTAGCGACCAGCTTAATTGCCTCTTCATTCGCTGCTTTAAGTAATCCTTTAACTGTTGAAGAACAGCGTATCAACAAAGCACAATCAGCAATGCCAAATGTTTTAAATGCATTTACCCCACAAGTATCAAGTTTTGAGCAACAATTTAAAGAATTAAACGACTTTAAAAGTGCAAAAACATTAGTACAAAGCTTCAGCTTTGAACTGTGGGAAAACGCAAAACAACGCATACTAAAAACCAATAACTACGACGACCGAGAGCTTTACTGGGCACGCCTGCTTTCAAGCAAAGTAATACGCACAACGTCACCTAAATTTTCAATTACGCAGGCTCAACTAAATACTTTACTAACAATGCTTGAGGACGGCAGCAGAGGCCGTACCGACCTTGCTTTTTCATCAGGCAGCACTAAAAAAATATTACTAACTGGCTTTGACCCATTTTTACTCGATAAAAACATAAACCAAAGTAATCCTTCAGGTGTTGCGGCGTTATTACTCGACGGCCAAGTTATTAATTACAACGGCATAAGCGCAGAAATTAACACCGTTATGGTGCCTGTGCGCTACGAAGACTTTGATCAAGGTATAATAGAATCGCTACTTGCCCCCTACTACGCACTTAATAATGTAGACATGGTAGTAACCGTAAGTATGGGCAGAACAGAATTTGATTTAGAGCACTTTCCGGGTAAACGTCGCAGTGTAACTGCCCCCGATAATGCCAATATTGTGTATGGTGGAACGCAAACAAGCCCAGTAATACCAAAGCTTAATGGCAGACCACTCCCGGGCAACGAGTTTGTAAAATTTAGCTTGCCTTTAACTTACATGCAACAAGCCAAAGGCCCTTATAAAGTTATCGACAATCACGAAGTCACCACGCTTGAAAAAACCTATAAAGCCGGTTCGTACGGCGAGCTTAAAAATAGTATTGCGGTTAATGGCGGTGGTGGTGGTTACCTGTCTAACGAAATATCGTACCGCAGTATTCGCCTGCGCGATGCGCTTAATTCAAGTATACCTACAGGGCATATTCATACCCCACGTATACAACAATTCGAACCTGAAACAGAAGCTAAAATAGTAAAACAAATAAAGGCAATGCTAGAGCAAAGCTTAGTAGCGCTATAGTTTAGAACGACTAGTTTAAGCACATAATAAAGGGCAATAACATTGCCCTTTATTTTCTCATGCACTCTCCCACGGTTAATCACATGGTAAACGCATTTTCATATTCTATTCACAGTGGTCTAGACAGAGTAATTAACTCGATGAGCAATAAACTAAAAAGCTAGGTATTTGATGTCTAGTCAAAATTTAGTGCCTTTGGTTCCACTAGAAAGTCGACTTGCTGCACAGTTGTTATGGGGCTTTGGGGATTTGCATGAAGGCTAAATCCTTTTACCATACTATAGAAATAATTAACCCCTCGCAGGGCGCTGAGCTTACGGGTAGCGGGAGGGGTGTTGTTGATGTCAATAATAGAGATTATAAGTATAATTTCAAGGCATTTGTTGTTTGGGCCGATATTGGCACTAAACGATGACTGAGAGGTAAGCCAAGAGCCTTAATTAATCATCAATGATGCTCAATTAAAACGCTTAAACTCATATGGCGTTCTTTATTCAAGCCATGGTGTATATTCACACCAATCGACGTCATTAATAGTTGTATAGGGTACAGTGCGTAGCCATATTTAAATTGAGTTTAAATAATAAGAATACTTGATTTTTGAATAAAAAGTTCAAGAAAACACAGCAGCCTGCTTGACTGGAACTTTCTAATGAGTGACCCCTTTGATTTTAATGTATAAGGCCAAAAATGTGGCCTTATACTACAAAATAAAACGTGACAACTAATACAACTCAGCACCTATGAATATATATACGTAATTACTAAATTCAGGCTTAGTTAAATGCCCGCCTTCAGAAATCGTATCTAATAATTGTGCATAACTGTTTGCATCGGTTGCATTACCAGCATAGCCATAAAGTAATAACGTTAGCTCTTCTAAAATAACTTCATCGGTAGGTTCAGGAAAAATACTACCGAAAGATAAATCAGGAATTTGACCGCTTATGCCACCTCTTATTGTCCAATCAAACCTGCTTTCTGCAGCATCATCAACTAAAAAACTATAACCCCATGTTGTTCGAGCAAACCGGTTATCTACATTGCTAAAGTCAAAGCTTGCATCATTGTTTTCAGTAATCTGAAGTAAACTAAACCCTAAATCATCAGTAATCGTGGGAAGCTCTGTCAGCTGATAATCACCATCAGTTTCTATTGCGCTTCGAGCATAACTGTGGATATCAACTTCAACACCATCTACGTTCATCGGGTCGGACATAAAATCAAACTGCACATAAGAATTGTGCTCAGTTACTGTGGGGAATATAAAAAGAGTGTCTGATATTCCTGAAAAACTATATTGAACAAACTGATAAGTATTTTCAGCTTCAATATAACCTCTAGTACTAGAATAATCAGCATTAAAATCTAATTGAACAGGAACTTCAACACCGTCATGAATAAAATCTTCATCAGTTAGCGTAATAACTGACGAGTTTACCGGTACATCAATAACTGCTGCTTTTGCATCAACTGAATACCTAGACAGCGCTGTTAAATAGAGCTTATTGTCACTAGGACAAATATTTACAGAACCTGAAACCTCATTACCTTGAGATTGGTATATCGTGTAATCAGATGCAATCGTACTTAGCGCTGTTGTATCAACATTATATTCAGTACACCCACAACCTTCGCTAAAGTTATTAAAATAAAACTTGCCTAAATTAGCTCTATTTTCAATATCAAGCTCAGTGAAAATTTGCTTATAACCACCGTCGGTCTCATCAACCACATCGCCCAGTAATGATACATGTCTTGTACCAGAAGGTAGTTCACCTGAGAAATTACCTTGGGCGTCGGTTTTAACAGAGCCTATAGCATCACCATCGTCGTTATGAAAAACAACATCAGTTTGATACGCAGAATCGGTCCCGCACTGGCGAGTTAATGCTTGTAATGAAATAGTTTGAAGCTGAGCAGTACTGCCGCCATTTAATGAGCTTGCAGAATTCCCATCTGATGAAGAGCCACCACATGCGCTGAGCGTTAAAGAAAGTGCAATAGCGAGTGGGGTAAGTATAAATTTATTCATTTTTATTAGTCCATTAAGTTTATTCCGTTTCATTATCTCAACTTAAATAGAGCAACAACAAGTTATTTAGCAACTAAATTGCAATAATTTGTAAACAAAAAAACATACAACTCACAAATAAAGCCAACAAATAGCCATACCTGCAAAGTTAAGCATTTATTAAAGCTAAAGTTACTCGCTAAAGTCTAGAATACAGAAAAATGCAAAGGGTCAGGTCTTGTTTCTTGCCAAGGCCAAAACAATTATCACGTTTAACACCTTCCCCCGTCACCACGCCATTAAAATGAGCAATTGATTAGTAATATCGCGTATGGATGCGCGATAAGACGAAGATAGACCAGAGAGGGACCAGCGGCAGCCCCTCTTTGGCTGCTGTCGCCAGCGCGACAAAACCTTGAATAAGGTTTCTAATCTTAAAAAAATGCGAAACGTATTCGCGTTATCGATGATGGTGACCTCAAACACCTATTCAAATACTTATTCAGGCTGCCGCCCGCGCGTCAGCAAGCTAAACGCCTACAATAAATAACACATACTCTTGGCTTTTAAGTGAGTAAGTATATTTGTGATTTGTTGGGTTTCGTTTCACTCTTCCCAACCTACGCCCATATAATTTATGGCGAATCACCACACACAAAAAAGCCGTTGCATTGCTGCAACGACTTTTTTAATTTTGATAAATTCCCAAACTATAATGGGACTTACTACCCATTAAAGGTCAAAAAATTAGTCTCTGTTCTTAGTCGCGATAAGTCTCAACCGATGGACAAGCACACACTAAGTTACGGTCGCCGTATACGTCATCAATACGTGTAACGGTTGGCCAGAACTTGTTTTTAGCTACTGCAGGCACTGGGAATGCAGCGTAAAAACGGTCGTACGCGCGGTCCCATTCGTTACCTAATACGTCGCCTTGTGTATGCGGTGCAAACACTAGCGGGTTGTTTTCGATTGACCATTCGCCAGAGATTACTTTTTCAATTTCGCCTTTAATTGACACCATTGCTTCGATAAAGCGGTCAATCTCACCTTTTGATTCAGACTCAGTTGGCTCAATCATTAATGTGCCAGCTACTGGGAACGACATAGTTGGTGAATGGAAGCCGTAATCTTGCAAACGCTTAGCTACGTCCATTTCAGTAATGCCTGATAGCTCTTTAAGCGGGCGTAAGTCAACAATACATTCGTGAGCAACACGGTTGTTACGACCACGGTATAAAATTGGGAAATGCTTGCTTAGCTCATGCGTTAAGTAGTTAGCATTAACAATTGCCATTTCAGTAGCTTGTTTTAAGCCCTCGCTGCCCATCATGGTGATGTAAGCCCATGAAATAGGTAAAATAGCGGCTGAGCCGTAAGGCGCTGCCGATACCGCACCGTTACCGATGTTAGTACCTGGTACGTTAATTACGCTGTGGTTTGGCATAAACGGCGCAAGGTGCGATTTAACACCAATTGGGCCAACACCTGGACCACCGCCACCGTGTGGAATACAAAATGTTTTATGCAAGTTTAAGTGCGATACGTCTGAGCCAATAAAGCCTGGGCTTGTTACGCCAACTTGCGCGTTCATGTTTGCGCCGTCCATGTAAACTTGGCCGCCGTGCTCATGAATAATGTCACAAATTTCGCGAATTGTTTCTTCGTATACGCCGTGCGTAGACGGGTATGTGATCATGATGCACGATAAGTTTTCAGACACTTCCTCAGCTTTCGCTTTAAGGTCAACCATGTCTACGTTACCGTTTTTGTCGCAGTTAACTACCACAATTTTCATGCTCGCCATTTGCGCTGATGCAGGGTTAGTACCGTGCGCAGAGCTTGGGATCAAACATACATTACGGTGTGCATCGCCGCGTGACTCGTGGTATTTACGAATCGCGATTAAGCCTGCGTATTCACCTTGCGCGCCAGAGTTTGGCTGTAGTGATACTGCATCGTAACCGGTAATGTTTACTAACCAGTCGTGTAGCTCGCCAATCATTATTTGGTAACCCTCTGCTTGATCTAGCGGGCAGAATGGGTGAAGGTTTGCAAACTCAGGCCACGTAATTGGGATCATCTCGGCAGTCGCGTTTAGTTTCATGGTACATGAGCCTAACGAGATCATTGAGTGATTAAGCGATAAGTCTTTGCTTTCTAGTCGCTTGATGTAGCGAAGCATGTCTGTTTCGCTGTGGTAGCTGTTAAAGTTTGGATGCGTTAGTACTTCGTCATCACGTACTAAACTTGCAGGAATTGACTCGCTGCCATTTGCTTCAACGTCGGCTGCAATAGCGTCAACACTTAGGCCATGGCCTTCGCCTAAAATAATATCGAATAACTCAGCTACATCGGCACGTGTTGTTGTCTCTGATACCGAAATTGAATACTCGCCTTCGTGGTTTGTTGCAAAGTTTACGCCTTTTGCAATTGCACGTGCTGTTACGTCGTTTTTGCTGTCGCTTACTACTGTTAGCGTATCAAACCACGTGCTGTGCTTAAGTGCGATGCCTTTAGCTTTAAGACCACTTGCTAAAATATCAGCAAAGCGATGTATACGCTGCGCGATAGTTTTTAAGCCTTGTGGGCCGTGGTACACCGCGTAAAACGCTGCCATGTTGGCAAGTAATACCTGCGCTGTACAAATGTTTGAGTTGGCTTTGTCGCGGCGAATATGTTGTTCGCGCGTTTGCATTGCCATACGTAGTGCGTCGTTACCTAAACGGTCTTTAGATACACCAATAATACGACCTGGTAATGAACGTTTGTATGCGTCACGTGTTGCAAAAAATGCAGCGTGTGGACCGCCGTAACCCATAGGTACGCCAAAACGTTGAGCCGAACCAAGTACTACGTCTGCGCCTAGTTTACCCGGTGCTTTTAATAGTAATAAACTCATTATGTCGGCAGCAACACAGGCAATGGCCTTTTTGCTTTGTACGCCAGCAATTAGGTCAGTTATATCTACCACTTCGCCTGATGTAGTTGGGTATTGGAACAATGCGCCAAAAATGTCGTGATTTACGGCATCTTCTGCTTTACCTACAATTATTTCAAAACCAAACTGCTCGGCACGCGTTGTTACTACGTCGATTGTTTGTGTGTGTACGTCGTCGGCAATAAAAAAGGCATTGGCTTTTTTAGCTTTTGATACGCGTTTTGCAAGGCCCATAGCCTCTGCAGCGGCTGTTGATTCGTCAAGTAGTGATGCACTTGCTAAATCAAGACCAGTTAAATCTAGGGTCATAGTTTGGAAGTTTAATAATGATTCTAAACGCCCTTGAGCAATCTCTGGCTGATACGGTGTGTACGCTGTATACCAACCTGGATTTTCTAGTACGTTACGTAAAATTACGTGCGGTACGTTAGTTGGGTGGTAGCCTTGGCCAATGTACGATTTGAAAACTTTATTTTTGCTGGCTACTGATTTTAGGTAGCTTAGTGTTTCAACTTCAGTACGGCTTTCGCCAACTGTTAGCGGTTGTTCTAGACGAATGCTAGCCGGTACAGTTTGGTCAATGAGCTCTTGCACACTCGATACTTCTAAAGCACTTAGCATATCGCTTACTTGTGCTGGGCTTGGCCCAATATGGCGGCGAATAAAATCTTGCTTTTGCTCTAGTTCTTCAAGAGATTTGGCGTTTGACATGAATCCAGATTCCTATGATCCTAAATGCTAATGGGTAACTAGCATTAATTAAAATATTTGACGATTTAACAGTTCACTCAGTATGGGGTGGTGAGCTGTAAAATCATAAAAGCCCCATTTTTATACATTAAACGGGGCTTTTAGTTATCTTCAAAAAATGATTATTCTTCGTCGATAGTGTGCGAGTAACCTTCAGCGTCTAATAAGTTGTCTAGCTCAGACTCGTCAGATGCTTTAATACGGAATAACCAGCCGTCGCCGTAAGCGTCGTTGTTTACTGTTTCAGGTGAATCTTCAAGCTCTTCGTTAATTGCAACAATTTCGCCACTGATAGGTGCGTAAATGTCTGATGCTGCTTTAACTGACTCTGCTACTGCACAGTCTTCGCCAGCGTCTACTTCGTCGCCAACTTCTGGTAATTCAACAAATACCATGTCGCCAAGAAGTTCTTGTGCATGCTCAGAAATACCAACAGTAAATGTACCGTCGCCTTCACTGCGAACCCACTCGTGTGAAGGTGCGTATTTTAACTCGCTAGGAATATTGCTCATTTTATTTGTCCTTTGGTTTATATTGGGAGGATACCAATCGCAATAATTATTGTGATTGGTATAACCAAATTATTTAAATTATTGATTTACCGTTACGTACAAAGCTAGGCTTTACTACTTTAACGTTTACTAATTTTTTACGCATTTCTACTTGAGCTGTGTCGCCCGTTGAACGTGGTACACGTGCAAGGGCTACACTAAAACCAAGTGTTGGTGAAAAAGTACCTGATGTAATAATACCTATCCCACCGTCAACAATTACTTTAGAACCGCTACGCAAAACGCCTTTTTCTTCAAACACTAAGCCAACTAGTTTGTCAGTGCTTTTTTCTGCGCGTTGCTTAACAAGTACGTCACGGCCAATAAATTCGCGATCTTCTGGTTCCCATGCAATGGTCCATGCCATGTTAGCTGCAAGTGGTGATACGCTTTCGTCCATATCTAGGCCGTAAAGGTTCATACCGGCTTCTAAACGTAGCGTGTCGCGTGCACCTAAACCAGCAGGCTTAACACCTGCGTCTAGCAGTTGTTGCCATAAATCGGCTGCTTGGTCATTCGGTACTACTATTTCGTAACCGTCTTCGCCAGTATAACCCGTTGTGGCAATAAATAAATCACCTACTTGAACACCAAAAAACGGCTTCATGCCTTCAACAGCTGCTTGTTGCTCAGCATTTAAAAGAGTGGCTGTTTTTGCTTTAGCGTTAGGGCCTTGTACTGCAATCATTGCAAACTCAGGGCGCTCTGTAACAGTTACGTCAAAGTCGCTCGATACGTTAGCTAAATGCGCTAGGTCTTTTTCGCGCGTTGCTGAGTTAACAACTAGGCGGTAAAAGGTTTCGCTAAAGAAATAAATAATTAAGTCGTCTATTACACCGCCTTGCTCGTTAAGCATGCCTGTGTAAAGCGCTTTACCTGGTACGGTTAATTTTGCAACGTCGTTAGCTACTAGCTTACGTAAAAATGCTTGTGCTTGAGGCCCTTCAATATCAACAATAGTCATGTGTGATACGTCAAACATACCTGCGTCGGTACGCACGCTATTGTGTTCTTCTATTTGTGAGCCGTAGTTGATTGGCATTTCCCAGCCATGAAAATCAACCATTTTAGCGCCCGCTTCTAGGTGCTTAGCATGTAGTACAGTTTTAGAAGTCATAACATTCCTTCACGTTTAAATTAACCCTGTTTAGGGCGTGGCTTAAATAGACTTTAATTGCTTAATCGCAATTAAAAACAGGTAAACATTGTTGTGTTCACCTGTTGTTTGTATTCGTTATGCGGCTTCACTATGCATAAGTGCAAAACCTTGCGCTTGCATGTAGCTTTGCCATTTTTGTAATTCTTGTTGTTTAGCGACTAATACAAAGTGTTGTTCGTCGTTTTTATCAATGGCGGTAATAAATACATCACCACTTTGCGCACCGTAGCATAGTTGCGCGTCAGAAAGGCGCAAACCGGGTGTTAATTTAAAAGCATTTACTAGAGTATCAAACGCGTTGTCGCCACTTAAAATAAAGCTTGCTAGGTCGGTGCGTACTACATAATCAATATCAAAACGAAGCTGTTGCTCGTTTATAAGTGCTTGTAGTTGAAGGCTTGCGTTGTGTGGCAATACAAATCTAAAGGCGGTTTCGCTAAAGTAATAAACAGCAAAGCTGAAGTCAGAATTATAGTCGCCATCAAGCGTGCCTTTTAAGCCTAAACCGCTGGCGGTAAGCTTAGTTAAATCAAGGCCTAAAATAGTGCTTAAAAATACACTGGTCTCGGTGCCGCTAAAATCCATTACAACGTGATTGTTGTTAGTTTGCAAAGCGTTAGTAACCGCACTACTTGCGTTGCTGTGGCGGGCAAACATTATTGGGTTAAAAGTCATAACAAACACCTGTGTATTTTCGATTACAAAAGTATATTGCCCACGCCTACCAACAACAAATTGTAATTTTTTATCAATTGATAAATAATACTTATATATATAGCTATATAAATTGTAATTTTAAATATGAAAAACATATCAACAGACGGTTTACGTACTTTTGTAATGGTAGTTGAAATAGGTGGCTTTGCTAAAGCAGGCGATTTACTTGGCCTGTCGCAACCTGCTGTCAGTTTGCAAATAAAGCGCCTAGAAGACGTGCTTGGCTATAAACTATTTAAAAAACAAGGACAGCGCCAAGTATTAAACCAATACGGCGAGCTATTATTGCCTATGGCAAAACAAATGATGCAACACAACGATGCTATTTTGCAGCAGTTCACATCAGAAAACATTGCAGGTAAAGTGCGCTTGGGTATTCCGAGCGAATTTGCAGCGCGTATTTTACCTTCTATTATTGGCGACTTTGTGGCGCTCTACCCTGAGGTGTCGTTAGAAGTTAAGTCGCGTTTAAGTAAACATTTACTTTCGGCCTCAAGGCAAGATCAGTTCGATTTAGTACTTGCGCTAAATGAGCGACTTAACTCCGATAAGTTTCCTATTTTTATGCAAGACGAGCTGGTGTGGGTGGGCGACCTGTCACTTGCGCAAAACGACGTGGTTACGCTAGTTACTGCACCAGAGGGGTGTATTTATCGTCGCCGTGCAATTGATGCATTAAAAAGTGCGGGCATAAAATACCGAATTGTATATAGCAACGCCGATTTAACCGGCCTTATTGCTGCATTAAAAGAAGGCTTAGGTATTACCGTACTTGCTAAAAGCACAGTACCGAGTGAGCTTAACTATCAAGTTCAAACCAAACATTTACCCACGCTTGGTAATATTGGTATTAGTTTAATTAAAAGTTCGGGTGAATCTGACCATGCAGTAGACAAACTCGCGGAGTTTATAGCGCTACGTTTAGGTTATAGCTAATCAAAACTTTATAACGAGTAAAGCAATTACAAACTAATACAAAAGAAACAATTTAGTTAACAAAGTTGCATAAGTAGGTGCTTTTAGTTCTATTAAACTGAATAATTAAATACTTAATAACATTGATTCGTATTCGTTAACGTGTTCAAATTACGCCAATTAAGATAATTGACATGATTAGGAACACAATGAACCCTAAGTTTTTAGTATCTACCCTGGCAACTGCGGTTGCTTTGTCTTTTAGTGCTACTGCAATGGCAAAAGACACCAGCAATAAAGAACAACGCTTTGAACAAATTACCGTTATTGGCTCAGAACAAGCAATTAACGATATTCCTGGTTCGGCTACGTTTATTTCTGATGAAGAACTTCAAAAATTCAAATTTACTGATATTTCTCGCGTTTTAGCGTCTGTTCCGGGCGTGTACGTGCAAGAAGAAGACGGCTACGGCCTTCGTCCTAATATTGGTATGCGCGGCACAGGTACTGGCCGTAACGATAAAATATCAGTAATGGAAGACGGTGTATTAGTTGCACCAGCACCATACTCAGCACCATCTGCTTACTACTTCCCTACTACGGGTCGTATGGAGTCTATTGAAGTATTAAAAGGCGCGGCATCAGTTAAGTACGGCCCACGTACTACGGGCGGTGTTTTAAACTTACTTTCGCGCAGCTTACCTACTGAGCCAAATAGCTCAAAAGGTATGGTAGATGCAGCCCTTGGTGGTGATGGTTACTACAAAGGTCACGCTTACTTCGGTAAAGAAAAAAACAACACAGCAGGCTTAATTGAAGTATTTACTTACGGCGCAGACGGCTTTAAAGAGCTGCCAGTAGGTAATGACAACACCGGCTTTGAAAAAACAGATTTACTATTAAAGTTTGGTCATACGTTTGGTCAAAACGATGCGCATAATCTTGAGCTAAAAATTAAGTACTCTGACGAAACATCAGACGAAACATACATGGGCTTAACTGACGAAGACTATCAAGAAAGTCCTTACCGTCGTTATGCTGCATCGCAAAACGATGAAATGAATACTCGCCATAACGCATACCAACTTAACTACGCGTACCGTTTTGGTGATGGCTATGAATTTTTAGCTACGGCTTACTTAAACGATTTTCATCGTAACTGGTATAAAGCCAGCAAAGTAAGCGAAAGCTACCTTGAGCAATACAGTGAATTTGAAGCAAACCCTACAAGCGAAGGTATTGAAGGTATTGAAGGTATTGGTATTAAAGCTAATAACCGCGATTACCAAGCTAAAGGTATTCAGTCTGAATTACATATTCCTGCAGGCGATCACTATGTGACTGTTGGCGTACGTTACCACGAAGACGAAATGGATCGTTTTCAATGGGAAGACAAATACACACTTAATCAAGACCTAAGCTTAACGCTTACAGAGCAAGGCGTTCCTGGCTCTGACAGCAACCGTGTAGATAGCGCAGAAGCAAGTACCTTGTTTATTCAAGACGAGTGGACAATTGATGCATTAGTAGTAAGTGCAGGCCTTCGTTATGAAGACATTACTATTACGCGTGAAGAGTGGTCTAAATCAGATCCAACACGCAGCAACGGTTTAACTAAAGATGTGTCGAACGACACAGAGATTTTAGTTCCGTCGTTAGGTGCTACTTACACGCTTAACGAAAACGTAACGCTACTTGCGGGCATTCAAAAAGGTTATGCACCAGCAGCACCTGGTAATGCTGACCAAGAAGAAGAAGAAAGTGTAAACATTGAGTTTGGCTCTCGCTTTAATATGGATGGCTTTAGCGGTGAAGTAATTGCCTTTTACTCAGACTACAGCAACATGCACGGTAACTGTACTGCAGCGGTTGGTTGTAGCGACGATAACATTGGCGACCAATACAACTACGGTGAAGTAGAAGTAGCGGGCTTTGAATTTAGTGCAGCACGTACGTTTGCAACTGATACAGCTATGTTCCCAGTTAAATTAACGTATACCTACACAGACTCTGAGTTTAAAAACGATTTTGATTCAGAAATTTGGGGCACGGTAGAAAAAGGCGATGCAATGCCTTACGTACCAGAAAACCAAGTAGCGTTATCGTTAGGTGCTGAGTTTTCTGCGTTTGTAGTTAACAGCCAAATACGTTACGTATCTGATGCGCATGCTAACTTAACGCAGTCGGGCTTAAACGCAATTGATAGCCGCGTAGTATGGGATTTAGCTGCTAAATACTTAATCGATGAGAATCAAAAAGTATACCTAAGCGTTGATAATTTGTTTGATAAAACATACGTTGCTAACCGTTCAAACGGTGGCATTCAACCAGGTAAGCCGCGTACTGTTCAAGTAGGCTACACATACTCATTCTAACGAGTTAAATAGCTCTCTAGCTGCGTTAAAAATAACTCATATAAGAACAACTATATTTCGTTATTTTTGCCTTGCTATAGAGTTATTTTCCTATCGCTATAATAGAGCATCAATTGATGTAAAGTTAAAAGCGTAAGTTACAGATACAAAAAAGCCGAGATTGAATTTCAATCTCGGCTTTTTTAATACCTAATTTGAATTAGGTATTATTTATTAGGTATTAGGTATTTGCGTTACGTTGGCGTAATACTTCAAACAAACAAATACCTGTCGCTACCGATACGTTTAAGCTTGAAACAGTACCCGCCATTGGGATTTTAACGAGCATATCGCAATGCTCACGCGTTAAGCGTCGCATGCCCTCGCCTTCTGCGCCCATAACAATCGCCATTGGCCCCGTTAAGCTTGCATCAAATACGTGGTTATCAGTTTCGCCAGCAGTGCCTACAACCCATACGCCTGCATCTTTAATTTCGCGAAGCGTACGTGCAAGGTTAGTAACTTGAATTAGCGGTACTGTTTCGGCTGCGCCACAAGCAACTTTACGTGCTGTGCCGTTAAGCTTGGCAGAGCGATCTTTAGGTACAATTATAGCGTGAACACCTGCAGCGTCTGCACTACGTAGACATGCGCCTAAGTTATGCGGGTCGGTAATACCATCAAGTACAAGTAAAAACGGTGTGTCTTCACGAGCGATTATTGCATCAAGATCTTTTTCGTTAAACGTTGGCGCTGCTTTTACGTTGGCAATAATACCTTGATGCTGCTCACCCTTTGATTTGCTATCAAGGGCTTTACGCTGCATAAACTGTACTGAAATACCAAACTTACGTGCTTCATCAATAATCGGAGTTGAGCGTTTGTCGTCACGACCTTTAAGGGCGTAAATTTCTACAAAGCGCTCTGGCTCGCTTTCTAAAATTGCTTCAACAGAGTGAAAGCCAAAAATTAATTCATTACTCACGTATTATCTGCTCCTGGGCTAGTACTTTTACGGGCATTTTTGCCAGCTCTTTTAGGCTTTTTAACTGCCTTCTTCTTCGGCTTTTTCTTTACGGCAGTGTCTGCTGCTTTTTTATCTGCGGGTTTAGTTGCAGACTTATTTGCAGGCTTGCCTTTATCTTTATTTGCTGGCTTTTTTTTACCTTTTGGTTTGTCATCGCTGTGTGACTTTTTACCCGGTACTTTGCCTGCTTTTAATTGCGAACGCACACTTGCTGGCGCATGCTCAGATTTACCTGAACCTTTTTTTGGCGCACGACGACGTGAGTATCTGTCTTGTGCCACATCGCCTTTAAGCGTTAAGTTGATACGGCGATCGTCTAAACTAACCGACGCAACTTTTACTGTTACTTTATCGCCAAGGCGATAAACAGTATGCGAGTGCTCACCTATTAGGGTGTGTTTTGCAGCATCATGTGCAAAAAACTCATCGCCTAAATTAGTAACGTGAATAAGCCCATCAATTTGTAAATCGTCTAAACGAATAAACAAACCAAAGTTAGTGACCGATGAAATAACACCGTCAAACTCGTCACCTACGTGATCTTGCATAAACTCACATTTAAGCCAATCCGCTACTTCGCGAGTTGCATCATCGGCGCGGCGCTCTGTGGTAGAACACTGCTCACCAAGTTGATCAACTTCGTCGTCGGTATAAGCGTATTCGCCAGACGTTTGCTGACCTTGTGCTTTTATAACTGCTTTAATAGCACGATGTACTACTAAATCTGGGTAACGACGTATTGGCGATGTAAAGTGCGCGTAAGCCGATAACGCTAAACCAAAGTGACCTATGTTATCTGGCTGATATACAGCTTGTTTCATTGAACGCAGTAGCATAGTTTGAATAAGCTCGGCTTCTGGGCGGTCACCTAGTCGCGCTAATACTTGGGTTATTTCTTTTGGTGTTGGCTCGTCGCTTAATGTGCTTTCGATACCTAACTCGCCTAAAAACTTAGTAAAGTTACCTAGTTTTTCGCTGTCTGGTTCGTCATGCACACGATAAAGCGCGCTTGCTTCGTGCTTTTCAAGAATTTTAGCCGCCGATACGTTGGCTAAAATCATACATTCTTCAATCAGTTTGTGCGCATCGTTACGAATAACAGGCACTATTGATTCTATTTTACGCTGAGCGTTAAATACAAAACGTGTTTCTAGAGTTTCAAACTCAATGGCACCACGGTCTTGGCGTGCAGCTTTAAGTGCCATATACATTTGCTGTAAGTCAGTTAAATGTGGCACTACGGCTGAGTATTCTTCGCGTAGTTTTTCGTCGTTTTGTAAAATGGCATTTACTTTGGTGTAAGTTAAACGTGCATGCGAGTTCATTATCGCTTCGTAAAACTTATAGCCCGAAAGTTTACCCGCGCTCGATACGGTCATTTCGGCAACCATACATAAGCGATCTACTTTTGGATTAAGCGAACATAATCCGTTAGAAAGCACTTTTGGTAGCATCGGAATTACTTGCTCAGGAAAATACACTGAGTTACCACGCAAAATTGCTTCTTTGTTAAGCGGCGTGTTCATTCCTACGTAATGCGATACATCGGCAATGGCAACCCATAAGCGCCAGCCACCCGATTTTTTAGGTTCACAGTATACGGCGTCATCAAAGTCGCGAGCGTCTTCGCCATCAATAGTTACAAGTGGTAAGTCACGTAAATCTACGCGGCCTTTTTTGTCAGCGTCTTCAACAAACTCACCTAGGTGAGCAACCTGTGCTTCAACTTCTTCAGGCCATACATGTGGAATATCGTGATTGCGCAGTGCGACTTCAATTTCCATACCTGGGGCTAAATGCTCACCAAGTACATCAATAATTTTACCTACCGCGTTCATGTTGCGGCTTGGATTTTGAGTGATTTTAACCTGCACCATTTGGTTATGGCGGGCACCGTTTTCGTTGCCTGGTAAAATCATTATATCTTGCGTTATGCGCGGGTCTTCAGCTACCACAACGGCAACACCATGCTCTACAAAGTAACGGCCAACAATTGGCGCGCGCTCGTTAGTAAGCACTTTTATAATACGTGCATCGCATTTTGAGCCAGAGCCACGTTTAGTGCCTTTAGCTAGTACAATGTCGCCATGTAACACCATATTCATTTGGTGCTTAGCAATAAACCAATCTTTACTCTCGCCTTCAACTTCTAAAAAGCCAAAACCGTCTCTGTGGCCTATTACTTTGCCTTTGGTTAAACCGGCTTCGTCAATTAGGGCATAGCATTTAAATTTATTAAAATACAGCTGTCCGTCACGCTCCATAGCGCGAAGGCGGCGTTTAAATGCTATTTGGCGTTCGTCATCGTTTACTGCTAGTTCTTCACATAATTGCGCGTAGTTAGCAGGTTTTGAACGCTCTTGAAGGTGAGTAAGTATAAACTCACGACTAGGGACTGGGTTTTCGTACTTTTCTTGTTCTCGACTGAGATTTGGATCTTGGTTTGACATTCACTATCTTGTTAGTTGGTTATGTAGGTATTTTAACCCATATAGTTATAATGAGACAGGTAAAAGCGATTAAACTTTTAAGAAAGCACTTTTACCTTGCTGTTTATCTTGCTGTATAGTTTAAAAATCTAGCGCAATGGGGCTTAACGACCCCTTAACTGCAAAGTATTTTCATCTAGTAGCAATACTAAGACTTATACTATTTTTTTTGTAGGTTTTTCCACAGCAGTTTACTTATATTATCAATAAAGCTTGGGTCTTCTTCTTTCATTGTAAGTAAAATCTGCTTATTCATTTGTGTTTTATTTTGAGCGTAAATCCAACGATTTTTATTAAATTGCTGGGCAAACTCAAGTGCACCCGCTTGTAGTTCGTCGTTATTTGCAAACACAGCTTCAACCACTTTATTGTCTAGCAACTGCTGTGCACCAACACGCTCTCCTGACATAGCTAAACGATTAAAGAATGTTTGCGAAATTGCTTTATTAATTATAGGAAACATCGACGGTACAAACGGAACCATTACATCCACTTCAGGAAAACAAAAGAAGCCTTTATCTGACTTCATAAATCTAAAATCGCACGCACACGCAAGTACAGAACCATTACCATAGGTATGCCCGTTTAACGCAGCAATAATAGGCATAGGAAAAGTAACTATGCGTTTAAATAAGTCACTTATTTGAATCATAAAGTCAGAAATTGCTGCAGGTAAAATACTTGGATTAGACATCCATTGAAGGTCGATACCCAATGACCAGTTTTTATCACTTGAAGACGTTAAAATAACTGACTTAATATTTTGTTCAGCTTCAATGTGGTCTAGGTGTAAATTAAACTCAGCCAAAAACGCTGGGTTGTGGCGGTTTTCAGCAGTATTCATGGTGAGTATAGCGATATTATTTTTAGTTGTTAGTTCTATTAAATTTGCCATTAAAACCTCTTTTAGCGCTTTTTAAGCCAACTTTAAGCGCTGTTCGTTACTTTTACATATCATAGTAATACTTTGCTTATAATTTATAAACCCACTAATTAAAGCCACCCTTTTTGTTTAGCTATACGCGCAGCATCTATGCGGTTAGTGGCGTTTAATTTTGCAATGGCGTCCGATAGGTAGTTACGCGTAGTCCCTTCGCTAATAAATAACTGCTTGGCTATGTCGCTTGTTTTAAGGCCATCGCTTGCAAGTTTAAGGGCTTTGCGTTCTTTATCGGTAAGTGGATCAGCGTCGTCTAATGCATTAATAGCAAGCTCTGGGTCAATTACCTTTTGCCCCTGTATTACTTTTTTAAGCGCATTTATTAACTCTTCACTCGGTGCTTCTTTTAAAATAAAACCTTTAACACCTGCCGTAAGCGCTCGCCTAATATAACCCGCACGAGAAAATGTAGTCATAATAACCATTTTTATAGCGGGGAACTTAGCGGCTATTTTTTCGCTGAGCTCTATACCATTCATGGTTGGCATTTCTATATCGGTTAAAATTATATCGGGATGTAAATCACTATCAAGCGCCTCAATTGCATTAAGTGCATCTTGCCCGTTACTTGCTTGCCCAATAATCTCAATATTAAAATCGAGTCCTAACAATGCTGCTACTGCGTCGCGCACAAGCGCTTGATCTTCCACTAAATACACTCTGATCATTGTAAATCCTTAGCTGAAATTGGTAGCATTACATTTAAAGTAAAAATATCGCCACAGGTAAATGTTGCACTGCCATTGAGTTGTTCTGCTCGCTCTTTAATACCATTTAGGCCATTGCCCGAATTTAATGTGGAGCACGGTGCACGATCAATAACGGTAATGAGTAGCTGCTGCGCTGTTTGTTCTATATTTATTTCGCAATTTTTTGTGCTGCTATGGCGTAGCAAGTTGGTAACGGCTTCTTTAATTATAAGGCCTGCGATGCCCTCTACTTTAGCGGGTAGAGTATTTAAAACTACATTAAATGAAACGTTAAAGTCTTGTTCTATTAATCTTTGTTTTAACTGTGCTACTTGGCTAACAAGGTTAAGCTGTTTTAAATCACTAACGGCGCTTCTTACATCACTGAGTAACTGCCTTGCCAGATCGGCCACTTGTGCAATTTCGCTATTTGCTTGAGCGTAACGCTCACCTTGGTTTAATTTATTGGCAAGCTCAGCTTTTAAAGCAATAGATGACAATGAGTGACCTAAAATATCGTGCAAGTCGCGGGCTATCCGTTCACGCTCAGCAATTGCTGCTAATTGCTCTAATTGGTTAGCGCTTTCTTGCTCACGTTTTTTGTACAGGCTCTCTCTTTTAGCTGCAATACCGTAACTAAATAAGGCTGCACATAAAATCAAAGCAACGGCTAAAAAGTATTGCACCTTCCCTATATCACCAATATATGCGCTTAATAAAACCGTAGATATAATCGCGAGTGCAGCATAAATTCTTTGATGGTAGCTATATGCATAGCCTGCTACGTACGCTGCAAAGCCAAATAAAGTAGGAGTACCTGTGGTGTAAAACGTGGCGCAAAAACAAATTAATAGCATGGCTACAAACAACTTGGTCACCCCTGCACTTTTACAGTTTATTGCTTTTACATATAGAAGAATAAAAGCAACATAAAAGGCTAAAGACATCGTTATTTGGTTAGCAGTAAAGCTCGCAAAATTAATTATTAGTGGGAGTAAATAAAAGCCTGTAAAAATTAAATGCCCATATTTCCAAAAACCTTTATCACTTTGTTGAGAAAAGGAGTTAAGCGAGCTCATACTAATACCTCAGGCATATTATTTTTACTTATAGGACTATTTTTATTAATAAATATAAATAACATAAAAATGCATGCCAGCATAAAGCAATCTGCGTACGTAATCGTAAAACTTAACGCCTCTAGCACTTCATTAATAGTTAAGCTGATTAAAATTAAAGAATTCATAATTATCCCCTGTTGAGTAAAGTAACTATGCCAGCGTATAAAAATAATAAGAGTGTGAAGTGTCATCAACTTTTATGACATTTGTCATGCGATAAAAAAATTCATCTTAAGAATTTTTAAGCAATGTTAATATGTTCAAAAAGTACAACAAGGAAACTAAATGCAATCTCAGCAGCAAAGTTTAATTTATTTGCACATAGCGGTATTACTTTTTGGCGGAACCGCTCTATTTGCCAAGCTTATTGGTTTAAATGCTTTAGATATTACCGTTTACAGAACAGCAATTGCAGGAATGGCTATTTTAGCCATGCTGTATTTTCAAAAAAAACAAATTAAACTAAACAAGCCTAAAGACTACCTTATTGCATTATTTTTAGGTGTTGCGGTGGGTATTCACTGGGTTACCTATTTTGCTGGTATGCAAATGGCCGGTATAACTATTGGAATGCTGGCATTTTTTAGCTATCCCGTAATGACGGTGTTTTTAGAACCCTTATTTAATAAAAGCTGGCCAAAAGCAAAAGATATAATAAGTGCAGCGGTGGTTGTTTTAGGTATTTACTTATTAGTACCAAGTGCAAACTTAGGCGACGATGTAACCTTAGGTGTAATAACAGGTGTTATATCGGCATTGTTTTTTTCAATCAGAAACATTACCCATAAGCGCTACTTTAGCCAATATGGTGGCCCGCAAACTATGTTTTATCAAACCTTAGTGGCAAGCATTATGCTGTGCGCATTTATAGAAGTGCCGGTGTATGAGGTTAGTAATCACGACCTAATTTTAATTGCCATAGCGGGTGTTATTTTCACGGCTACACCTCATTCATTATTTGCAGCAAGTTTAAAGCATTTATCAGCGGCAACTGCGGGGTTGATTTCTTGCTTGCAGCCACTTTATGGCACCATACTGGCTATAGTAATTATTCATGAACGTCCTACTGTTATGACGTTAGTTGGTGGAGCACTCATAGTTAGTGCCGCTTGTTTTGAAACGTGGTTAATCACTAAAAAGGCTCGACAATGAAAGTATTTGCACACCGTGGTGCCAGTGGGGATTTTCCTGAAAACACCAAAAGCGCTATTTTAGAAGCGTTAAAAGTAGGTGTTGATGGTATTGAAGTAGATATTCAAAGTTCCATCGATGATTACATGGTAATACACGACTCATGGCTCGATAGAACCACCAGCGGAAAAGGTAGGGTGAGTAACTTTACGGCACATGAACTATCTAAACTTGATGCTGGAAATGGTGAAAAAATTCCCACTCTTCAACAGTTGTTTGATTGGAATAACAATAAATCTTTATTAAATATTGAGCTTAAACATACATTTGAACTAGAAAGATTTGTGGCTCAACTAGAACAAAACATTGAAGCTAACAAAATATCGAAAGCGAATATTTTAGTATCATCGTTTGATCATCATCAACTACAGTGGCTTAAAAGCAAGCTACCATGGCTTAAAATAGGCGCCCTTACTTCTTCTATTCCAATTAACTATGCAAAGTTTGCAAGTGATTTAAACGCTTATAGCGTACATGCAGATAAAACCTTTATAAATAAGGCTTTTGCCGATGATGCAAAAAAAAGAGGCTTAAAGATTTATGCTTATACGGTCGATAGAGAACAAGATATAGCGCTAATGCTTGAGTATGGCATAGACGGAATTTTTACAAATTACCCAGCGCGAACCAAAGCTTACTTGTTATCGTTACAAAAAAGCTAACTTACACCTCCCTAACTAAAATTATAATTACAGGGCTTAAGCATAATGAGTGGTTTTATGAAAATTTATAACTATATAGAGCAAACATTCTTTTTTACCTTAACCCGTAAAATAGTTGGCAACTTAAGCTTTGTATTATTGTTTCAAGCAATTACGTTATTTTGGCTGCATCACAGCTTAAGCGAACAACAGCAAAGTACAGGGCTATTTTGGCTGCTTACGCTTGTTATTATATCTGGTTTTATTTTTACTCTTTTTTATATGCGCTTTTTAATTGTTCGCCCTGTGACTGCTATGCGCGATACTTTGATAAAAATAAACCAACAAGATGCAAATTTAGCAGCAAAACTTCCACACTTTTCGTATGACGAATTTAAAGATTTAAGTACGCAGTACAACCTATTTACTACTCATTTAAGTGAATTACTCAGCACAACATATAACAGTGCTCAAGCTAGTGCACACAGTAATATACAAGTCACTGAATCGATGAAAAATACTGAGCAATCAAGTGAGCAACAAATACAGTTAAGCCACAGTATTATTAATGCCAGTATGCAAATAACCCAAAGCTTACAAAACATAGTAAATAATACAGATAGCGTGCATAACGTTAATAATGAACACCTTAACTTTGTAAAACTATCTGCATCAGAGCTCGCTGCTTTAGTAAAGCAGGTTAAACTTATTACTAATATGCTAGGTAGCTTTTCAAATACAATTGCGGGACTGAAAGAGAACAGTGAAAACATTCGTAGTATTTTAAAAATGGTTGAAGAGTTTTCTGATCAAACTAATTTGTTAGCCCTTAACGCCGCAATAGAAGCAGCTAGAGCGGGTGAAGCTGGCAGAGGGTTTGCCGTAGTTGCAGACGAAGTACGCACACTTTCAATAAAGGTAAGTGGCGCAACTAGGCAAATAAGCGACTTTATTACTCAAATGAATGAGCTAGTAAATGAAACAAATAAAGAGTCAGAGCAATTAATGATTCACTCCAATAATGCACAAAGCTCAATTAGTGCAACCTGTGAGGGTTTTACAAAAATGCTTAGTGAGTTTGAGCACAACCAACAGCAACTACAACAAATAGCCAGTGCTGTACATATGCTTGAGGGCACTCAAACTAATACTCACCAATCGGTAGAGCAAATAGTAGCCTTAGGTGAGCAAGCTAAACAGCAAATAGATACGGCATTAGCCGATAGCGAGCAATCTCAACAGTTAAGCTTACAGACCCAACAACAGTTAAAGCGCTTCGTGCGCTAAGAAGCGTTTTCGGGCTCAGAGAAATATGGTAAATTACGCAGCTATTAATTTAAGTGTGTGAAGTGTGTGAGCAACCCTACCCCAGACTATGAAAAATTAGCCCTACAAATAAAAACCTGGGGGCAAGAGCTTGGTTTTAGCGAAGTAGGTATTACTGATATTGACCTATCTAAGCACGAAGCCCAATTGCAACGCTGGCTTGATGCTGGCTACCACGGCTCGATGGATTATATGGCTGCGCATGGCATGAAACGCGCTCGCCCTGCTGAATTAGTACCAGGTACACAGCGTGTTATATCCGTAAAAATGAATTATCTCCCTCCCGATGCTGGCTTTGCAAAAACCTTAAAAAATAAAGAAAAAGCCTATATAAGTCGTTATGCACTGGGTCGTGATTACCATAAATTAATGCGTAATCGTTTAAAAAAACTTGGCCAAAAAATAGAGCAAGAAATTGGCGAATATGGCTTTAGGCCATTTGTAGATTCAGCCCCGGTACTTGAGCGTCAACTTGCAGAAAAAGCCGGTTTAGGGTGGCGTGGTAAGCATTCGTTATTGATTAATCAAGAAGCAGGATCGTGGTTTTTTTTAGGCGAGCTATTTATTGATTTACCTCTACCAATAGATGCAGAGAATACGTTTGAAGGCTGCGGAAAATGCGTTGCTTGTATCACTCTTTGCCCAACAGGTGCAATTGTAGAGCCTTACGTTGTTGATGCACGTAAATGCATATCGTACTTAACGATAGAACACCAAGGCCCTATACCCGAACAATACCGAACTTTATTAGGCAACCGTATATATGGTTGTGATGATTGCCAGTTGGTATGCCCTTGGAATCGTTATGGACAAATAACGGATGAAAATGACTTTCATCCCCGTACTCAATTAAAAAATAAAGATTTACTTGAGCTATTTGCTTGGGATGAGCCTACATTTTTAAAAAATACCGAAGGCAGCCCTATTCGCCGCATAGGTCACGAACGTTGGTTACGTAATATAGCGGTCGGTTTAGGTAATGCAGAGTTTAGCCCGGCTATTATTCATGCCTTACAAGATAAAAGCCAAATATGCAGCGAGCTTGTTTTAGAACATATTGAATGGGCGCTTGCTCAACAAAACGATAAACAACGATTACAAATTCGTAAAACGGCTAGGTTAATCAGAATCGTAGAAAAAGGCTTACCCAGAGATGCATAATGCAGTTGGAGTAAGTCTTAAAGTAACATTATTTGATTAAGTATATTTAGCTCTTTAAAAGCAATGACAGGTCTTGCTCAATTTCAGCAAAAGCTGCTTTTACCTTTTTAACAGACTCCTCTCTGGCCACTGAGTTTTGGATAGTTTCATCTACTTTTTTATAAATAAACACCTCCTGATCTTCATCTAATCCCATTGATGGGATACGTTCTTCGAGCTCTTCTTGTAACTGTTTAAACACTTTTTCGTTGTTTTGACGGTTGTCATTCAATAAGCTAATTAAGCCATGAAACTTACTGTGAACTGTACTTGCTACGGCATTAAGTTTTGCTTGTTGTGATTCAAGCATTTTCTTAGTCATGATGGCGCGTAGCTGCTGCTCGGTAACACTGACAATAAAACATACGTGGTCGCGTATACGCCCGTGCTTATCTGAATCGTGATCAGGCATATTTAAAATAAGTAAGCTAATCAATTCATAGTTAACTAAAATTCGATGCGAAAATTCATGTAAGCGCCCTTTGTTTTTCAGCATTTCAAATAGCTCCACCACAATAGGTGAACACACGCCACTTAATGCAAAGTGACTAATTTCATCGTTCTCTCTAAACTCAACATTACTTTGCAAATCAAAAGATTGTAGGCAATCTATAAGCGCTTTACCTAGCTCTTGAGGGTCGTTAATAAAGCCTATGTTTTCAACGTAGTTAACTATCTGCCCCATTTCACTGCTGTTAGCCATGGCATTAAATGCAGTTGATGTAGCATCTTCAACTTGCTTTTCAAGGCTTTGTTTTTCAACAAGTACTTGGTTTAAATTTTTAAGCTTTGACTTAAGTTCATCATGGCCAAAGGGTTTTACAATATAGTCTTCTGCACCAACCGAGTAGCCTTCCATGCGCTCTTCAACTGTGCCACGAGCAGACACAAACATAACAATAATGTGTGCTGTATTTGGGTTTGCTTTAAGTGCCTTACATACTTCATAGCCGTTCATTTGCGGCATACTTACGTCGAGCAATATAACCTGAGGCATATAGCCCTCAACCATGTTTAAACACTCAGGACCATTCGTTGCTACTTGTAATTCAAAATCAAGATCCTCTAAAATTTCCTCAATAATTTCAAGGTTAAAGGGTTCGTCATCAACGGCAAGTATTTTAGTTAAGGCCATAATTTATCATCCATTCAAATTCTCAAAAAGTTACTTGGCTTGCCAAAAAACAATTAATTACTGTGTTGTATTAATTGATCTTCAGCCAAATGATCATCTAGATTTATTTCTAATGGCACCTGTATAGATATAGTTGCACCACCATTTTCGTTGTTACGTGCAGTGATCTCACCTTGATGTAAAGACACAAACTCTCTACACAATGCAAGGCCCAATCCGGTACCACCGGCACCGCTATTTGTTTTGCTGCTTTGTACAAACTTAGTAAAAATATGTTCCAGCTCATCTTCTGGTATACCGACCCCACTATCGGTAACCTCTATGGTAGCAAATCGACTATCTGACTCTAAATTTATCTGTATTTTACTTTTTGGTTCACTAAATTTGAGTGCATTACCTAATACGTTTCGAAGTAATTGGTTTATTTGCTCTTCATCACACTGCGAAATTACAGGTAGCGGCTGCGCGGTGAATACAACCTCAATTTCTTTTTCCATTGCCGTACCAGATACATCATCAATACTTGTTTTTATAATGTTCGCTAAATTATATGGACGAGGATTAAATGGAAACTTACCCACATCTAGCTTAGATAGGTCGAGTAAATTATTTAGTAACGACAGTAAACGCTCACCACTACTCTCTATTCGCGATAGGTATTTAATTAGTTTCTCTTTTGCAAAATCTCCAGTTTCTAATTTGCTTAAACCAAAACGTGAAAAACTTAAAATCGAATGCATTGGTGTGCGAAGTTCATGCGACATATTTGCTAAAAATTCTGATTTACTTAAATTTGCAGCTTCAGCAATATTTTTTGCATGTTCAAGCTGTGAAGTACGCGCTCTTACTTGCTCTTCAAGTACATCTTTTGCTTCAAGTAGTAAATCTTCTTTTTGCTTAAGGTGGGTTACATTTTTAAATATTACGGCAAGTGCTATTTCACCATGGTGATCTATCTCATTAAAAGATCCCACTAACGGTATATAGCCCCCTGCAGTTTTAGATAAACGTAAGTCGCAGCTAAATTGGCGATTACTATTTAATGTCGAAATTTTATTTTTAATACCTAACGTTGAATCATCATCTAAAAAGCTAAATACTGATTTACCTTCTAGTTCGTTAAACGGTAAGTTAAATAGTTTTAAGCAAGCATCATTAGCTTCTATCACTCTACCGCATTTCTCAAACAACATAATTGCATCGGGCGTATGCTTATAAATAACCTGAAGTAGGCTGTCTTTTTCAATCAGGGCATCAACTGTATCTTGTAGCCTTTCGACAAGTTCTGCGTTATGGCGTTTTAATAGCTCTGTTTGCCACAGTTTATGTATTGATTGTAATAATGAGCTGTCGTTCAATGGCTTAATAAGTACGTCTTCTACACCTTGACGAATAGCTTCAATCATTGAAACTTGATCGGGACGTGAGGTAAATAATAAGCAACGGCAATGTGGTTGCATTATTTTTAAGTTTGAAAAAATTTCTAAACCGGTTCCGTCATCTAAAACAAAATCACTTATTAGTATATCGATTTGCTTTTCTTTCGTAATTTCTAAAGCTTCTGCAGAGGTGGTTGCTGTATGGGTCTCGATATGAGCACCGATCAAGCTGCTTTTCATTTTTTCGAGGCGCTCAGGAACATGATCGACGAGTAAAATAGCGGGTAATTGCAAAATATGATTAGAGCCTAATTCTAGTAGGCTCTCTAAAAGAGAAGTAATTTCTTTATTAGAAAAAAATGGATATATCACGGTTGCGTCAGGCGCAACATGATTTAGCTCACTAAACGCAGTTAGTTGCTCACCACTTTGTGCTTTTGGAGCAAGCAGCATAAAACGCTCTTGCGCTACTTGGCTAACAAGCGGTTTTATAGAATCAACAGGCACACCATGGGCAACAACAACTAAGTCGTAGTCGCCTATATTGGTATACATGTCTAGCATGCTGAAATGAATTAATTCGACTTCACATCCTATTAATTCTAAAAGCACTTTCACACGCATTGCGATGACACTGCTACTATCAACAATTAATATTTTTCGAATCATCAAGCTACACTTCAAATTAATAAACTTAATATGTTAATAGCGTAGACTATTTTTATTTAATTGGCATAAACCCTTCGTCTTATTTTGTAAAAAAATATTACAACATTATGAAAAATAATTTATTCCAGATGTTTTCCAAAAATAGTAAGGCTATACGCCTTATCATCCATTATGGCAACGCTTGGCAACTCGCCCCATATTGCAAAATCAAAATGCTTAAACAATTTAACACTCGGTAAGTTATGACTAAAAATAAAGCCGAGTAATACTTTAATATTTAATTGCTTAGCTTGTGTTTGAGCAAATATCATTAGCTTTTTACCAAGCCCTTTACCTTGCGCTTTACTGGTAATGTAAATGCTCATTTCTACTGTGCCGTCGTAAGCTGGGCGCCCATAAAACGATTTATAACTTACCCAAGCAAGTACTTGGTTATTTTCGCAGTAAACGTAAATAGGCCTTTTATCGTTGTGGCTATTAAACCAGTCACGCTTTTCGTCAACGCTCACTTCTTGCGTATCTGCAGTTACCATTCGCCCTGCAATAGTTTCGTTGTAAATGGCTACAATTTCATTAAGATCATTAATAGTTGCTAAACGGATTGTCATAGGTCATTAGAGGGTTGATCAATTTGTTCCATATTAGCGTATGATTATCCAATCAAACAATCGTAAAGTTTAGGTAATGTAATGCTTAAAATAATTATAATAGGTTTAACGGCTTTACTTATTAATGCTCCCCTTCAAGCTCAAACACCATCAATCATAAATAAAACCTCTACACAGGACTGCCAAGATTTTACCAATGTAGATATACGAAAGCTTCGCTCAAAAGAATCTATTAACTTGTGCCAATTTAAAAATAAACCTTTGTTAATAGTAAACACGGCAAGTAATTGTGGTTTTACATATCAATTTAAAGGCCTTGAAGCCCTATATCAACAATACAAAGAGCAAGGTTTAGTCGTATTAGGGTTCCCCTCTGATGACTTTTTTCAAGAAGAAGACAATGAAAAAGAAACAGCGAAAGTATGCTTTGTAAATTATGGTGTAACTTTTCCCATGTTTGCCACCAGCAAAGTTCGTGGTAGCGAAGCAAATCCAATTTTTAAATATTTGAATGAGCAAACTAGCTCTCCAAATTGGAACTTTTATAAATACTTAGTGTCTGTTGATCGTAAAACAGTTTTACGGTTTAACAGCAAAGTGGCACCTAATTCAGAGCAAATGATTACTGCAATTGAAACTGCGTTTTCTGATAAATAAGTTTATACTGGTACAATTAGTTGAAACTAACTAGAATGATATTTCAATTCGGTTAAAAAAACACCACACTATACTCGGGAGATTTTATGACAGTAGCAAGCGCACGACATATACTTGTAGACAGTGAAGCACAATGCTTAGACTTAAAAACAAAAATTGAGCAAGGCGAAGACTTTGCTGAACTAGCAAAAGCACATTCTAATTGTCCTTCAGGTCAGGATGGCGGTGCTCTTGGTGAGTTTGGCCCTGGTATGATGGTTCCAGAGTTTGATAAAGTTGTGTTTTCTGCGCCAATTAATCAAGTACAAGGCCCTGTGCAAACTCAATTTGGTTATCATTTACTTGAAGTTACTAGCCGTTCAGAATAAATTTAACTGTACTGTAAGTAACATTTGATAAAAGCCGCTTATGCGGCTTTTTTATGGAGTAATTATGCAATTAATTGGTTCTGTACCTTCACCTTACGTGCGCCGCATTAGAATTTGGGCACAACAAAACAGCTGCAAACTAGAGCTTGTAAGTCTCGATATATTTTCTGAGCAAGATCGCCCTACTATGGCCAGTAAAAATCCAGCTCGAAAAATCCCAATCCTGGTAGATGGCGACTTAACACTTAGTGACTCTAATTCTATATTGCGTTATTTACTTGAAAAAACAGGTCAGCCAAAACTAACGTGGCCTCAAGAGCACTTACTTACGACTATAAATGCCTGTAACGATTCGTTAGTAGAAATGGTGTTATGTAAACGTTCTGGATTTGACACCAAAAGCGATAAATTATTTTTTAATCTGCAAAACGAACGTATTGAACAAACATTAAGCTTTTTAAATACCCATTTAAGCGATGAAGAATTTAAAAGCTGTGAATACCTCAACATCAGTTTATACTGCCTGCTTGATTGGATTTGCTTTCGCGAATTAGCTGACTTTAGTCAGCATTCAGCGCTTGTTGCTTTTCATAAGCAATATGACGAGCGCCAAGCAGCAATAGACACCAATCCTCGCCACTAATTTAAAAGGGTAAACACATGAGCGATATCGAAATTGAATCACAACTAGTTAACTTCGTAGAAAAAGTACGTGTTAGCGAAGTAATTTGGGCACTTGGTGCAGAAGATAATGGCTTTGTAGTGTGCGATTCTAACCAATTTGACGAAACTGACGTACTACTGCTTTGGGAAAGTGAAGCAGCAGCTAAAGCACAGTGTAAAGAAGAGTGGAAAGATTACAGCCCAGTAGAAATCAACCTAGATGAATTTTTAGATGCATGGGTTGAAGACTTAAATGAAGATAACGCACTTGTTGGTATCAATTGGAATGACGACCAAGTATGTGCAGAAATTGAACCTACAGGTTTAGCTCGCGCATTGAGTGAATAATACTTTATACGCTTTACTCTAAAAGCGGATAAAACCCGACTAGCATCTACTGCTAGTTGGGTATAAAATAAAACACATCATTATTTTCAAGGTATTACGTTGAAAACCCATCTTGGTCGCCGGCCCTTTTCAGCCATGGAACTGCACACTCTTTATAATGGATATATATACGGTGATTTTAAAGTTGCACGAGAGCAACCAAAACACTGGCATTTTTGGCTCCCTTTAATTGCATATTATAGTGGTGCTTATAGCGATGAGATTGGTTATTTAACGCTTGATGATCTGTCCCTTGAAAAAAACGTCTTATGCTTTAATTTTCATACCCACGGTAAAATAAAACCTCGCTTGGTTCCTGTACATCAAGCACTTATAAATGCTGGATTTAATGAATATATAACGTTCATCAAATCGCAAAACCAACACCGATTAATGTTCGACTTACCGGCTAAAACTGGCAGGTACAGTGAGAAAGTCCGCATTTGGTTTTCAGGCGAAGGTGAGCGAGCCGGTTATCTGCAAAAATGTGATATACCAAACGTAGATCAACTCGGTATGAAAACAGCAATAAGCAGTCTTCGTCTTAACTTTGAGCAACAAGTGCGTATATACGCCCTACAAGCTAACTCTAAAGACGCCTTTAATTACTTGATGGGTTTTAACGAGTATCCACAGGATGTGTTTAGCGATACCCACTTATTAAATACCGTTGTCCAACAAATACGTATTATTAACTCACACCTGCATTGGCAGCGTTTTATAACACGCGAAAGCCACTGACAAACTTTGTTACTATTTCCCCTTAAAGTCACCGTTATAATCAATTACTCTATTTAAAAAAACTGTTAGGATATCTAACCCCCTAATTATATGAGCATAAAAAAGCCTATTTAGGGTAGTTTCTAACAACAACAATCTAGGGATCACTATGTTTCTTAAAAGCCTCTTAACAGTGAGCGTTGCTTTGGCAATGGGTGCTGCAAACGCTAACGAATTCGTTATTGAAAAACTCGCAAAACCAAGTTCACAACAGGTGTCGTTAACACTCGACCCGAGCCAAGATACATTCACAGGGATGACTGAGATTTCCCTAGAAGTACTAAAACCAACAAAATACATTGAGTTAAATGGCGTAGCTTACGCTGTTAAAATGGCGCAACTGCTTGGTGATGAAAACTGTGATTTAAACAATGAAATGCTTAAAACAGGTAAAGTAAAATTTAGCTGTGATGAGCAAATTCAACCAGGTAAATACACCCTTAAAGTTGATTTTTCAGCGCCATATAACCGTCAAAGTGTTGGTTTATACAAAACATTAGACCAAGGCACTCCTTACTTATTTACTCAATTTGAAATGAGTGATGCACGCCGTGCATTTCCTGTTTTTGACGAGCCAAGTTACAAAATTCCATTTCAGTTAACGATTACTGCGCCTACATCACAAAAAGTATATTCAAATACGCCAGAGTTAAAAACAACAGTTAATGGCGATATGACCACGCACTTTTTTGATAAAACACCGCCAATCCCTTCATACCTAGTAGCGATGGCTGTTGGCCCGTTTGAAGAATTAGAAATTAAAGGCATGCCAATTCCTGGTCGTGTAATTACCCCTCAAGGTAAAATTCACTTAGCCCAATACGCAAAAGAAAATATGCCAAAAGTACTGGGTGCACTTGAGGCGTATTTTGGTATCCCTTACGTTTACAAAAAATTAGACTCAGTAGCGGTACCAGAGTTTCCATTTGGCGCAATGGAAAATTCAGGCTTAGTGACCTACAGAGAAGATATTTTATTGGTTGATTTAGCTGCCGCAACACGCAGTAAAAAACAGCGTAATGTATCAATTATTGCTCACGAACTTGCTCACCAATGGTACGGTAACTTAGTAACCATGAAATGGTGGAACGACTTATGGTTAAACGAAGCGTTTGCTAGTTGGATGGCAGCTAAAATTACTAAGCAGCTTAACCCTGAGTTTGAATCACACTTAGACTTACCACAAAACAACGTAATGGCACTTGATGCACGCCTAAGCACCAAGCCTATTCGTAAGCCAATTAAAACCGAAGCCGACATTATGGACGGTTTAGGTCTTGCTTACAGTAAAGGCAGCTCAGTACTTGCTATGGTTGAAAACTGGATTGGCGAAGATGCATTTCAAAAAGGTATTCAAAGCTACTTAAAAGAGTTTTCATATAAAAACGCAGAAGCGGCCGACCTATGGGAAGCACTTGGTAAAGCATCAAATAAAGACGTAGCGAGTGTTTTAAAATCGTTTATTGAACAGTCTTCTTTCCCACTAGTTAAAGTAACTCAACAAGGTAGCAAAGTAACTATTTCACAAAGCCGCTTTGTAAATGCAGGCGTTGATGCGCCAGAGCAGTTATGGAATGTACCGGTTGCAATTAAATATGGTGCTGGCGATAAAGTAAAAACAGCAAATGTATTACTTAATAAACAAAGCCAAACGCTAGACTTAGACTTTGAGCCAGAATGGATTTATCCAGATCAGGGTGCACTAGGCTACTACCGCTGGGTAATGGATGACGCACAATTTAGCGCACTTGTTAAAAAGGCGCCAAGCGTACTGAGTGACCGTGAACGCTTAGCGTTGTTATCGGCTACTGATGCACTACTTGACGCTGGTGTTATATCTGCTGCTAAGTTAATGCAAACACTTGAAGTGTTCGTAAGCGATAGCCACCCTCGCGTAGCAAATACCGCGCTAGGTTACTTAGTATCGCAACAACGTACTTTTAAAGACGATAGCAATAAAGACCTATGGCCTGAATTTATTCGCGGTGCAGTAACGCCTGCAGCTAAGAAATATGGTTTAGAAGCTAAAGCGGGAGAAGACGGAGCTATTGCACAACTTCGTGCGGCCGTTGTATCACGCTTAGGTTTTGATGGTGAAGATCAAAACGTAATCAGTAAAGCGAAAGAACAAACACAAGTTTATTTAAATGATCCACAAAAAGTAGACCCTTACTTAGCCGGTACGTACTTAACTCTTGCTGCTTTTCATGGTGACAAAGCGCTGCTTGATCAATTCATGACAACGTTTAAAACAACGAAAGATCCACAAGTACGCACTAACATGCTTGCTGCAATGGGCTTTTTTGGCAAACCTGAATTACAAAAAGCGGTATTAGCTTATAGCTTAACGGATGAAGTAACTGCATCTGACATGCGTACTATTTTGTCAGGTCAAAGTTATACAGATGAGCGCCAAGCGTTATTTATTGACTGGGTTTACAGTAACTACGATAAAGTAACAGCAAGCTTACCGCCTTTCTTTATTCCTAACTTACCGTACTTTACAACGGCGAGTTGTAATGCAGAAAGCTTAGCTAAAACAAAGACCTTTTTTAACGAAAAAGTAGCCGATGTAGCCGGTTACGCTCGTACATTAAGTAAGCTTGAAGAAAGCACAAACGATTGTATTGCGCTTAAAACACGTGAACTTGAATCGGTTAATAGCTTCTTAAAAAGTAAGTAACCCTTAGGTTTATTAAGCTATATGTCCCGTCCTAAAATACGTTGACGGTTTTAATTGAAGGCCAGTAGCTTTTGCTCCTGGCTTTTTTTGTGCACTTGGTTTGGTGTTTTCATTCCCAAACTCAAATGCGGCCTCATTTCATTGTATATTAATATTGATTCTTCGACGAGTTCACGTAGCTCTTTTAGATTTTGGCATTTATAGAGTAAGAACTCCTGCTTCAATATGCCGTTAATACGCTCCGCCAGTGCATTTTGATAGCAGTCATAGCCATCGGTCATTGATGGAATAATGCCATTTTCATTAAGCTTTATTTGATATACCTGCGAGCAATACTGCAACCCTCTATCTGAATGATGAATCGTACTACATTGATACTGACGATTATTGATTGTCATATCTAATGCCTTAACAACATCTGTCGCCTTCATTTCATCACTGAGTTCATAACCCATAATTTTGCGACTATACGCATCAGTTACTAGCGATAGATAGTGAACACCTTGCTCTGATTGAACATAGGTTATATCGCTTACAAAAACCTCTTCTGGCCGCGATGGTTGCACATCTTTTAGCAAGTTAGGATGCTTTTTCATCCAATGTTTACTAAAAGTAGTTTTAATGTAACTACGCTTAGGTTTAACCAATAAACGTTCATTTTTCAAATAACTAAAAAAAGCGTCTCGACCTAAACTTATGCCTCGCTCTATGAATTTTGGTTTAAGTAAAAAATACAACTTTCTTCCACCTAAGCGCGGCATAAAACGTCGTATTTCCAATACCATCGCTTTAACTGGTGCTAGTTCAATAGCACGCAGTTTAGCTCTGCTCTCTCGTTGATATATCGCTTGTCTCGTTATACCAAGCAGCATGCAAGCACGTTCTAAGCTAACTATTTTTTGCTTTTGAAGGCTTCTTGCTCCTTGGCAATATACTTTTTTCGAAGGCTTGTTCCATGCTCAGCGTCAAGGATATTAACCACTTCATTGAGTAACAGGTTACGTAAGTGCTCATCTTCAAGCTCTCGCTCGAGGCGTTTTATTTTTTGAGCGGGACTTTCTTTGGCTTTAGGTGATGTAGGCATAGTTATCTTAGGTGATTGAGTCCAATCCATCTTACCGTGTTTTCTTAACCAAGTAAGCACGGTAGAACGACCTTGTATGCCATAAATTTTTTGGGCTTGTTTATAAGTCATATCGCCTTTTTCTACAGCGTCGACAACTTGTAATTTAAAGCCTAATGAATAATCTCGTTGTGTTCGTTTGATCGGTGTATTATTTGACTTGGTCATAATAAATCCTAAATGTGTAAACACATTTCAGGACGAGACA